>JAQXRN010000042.1 GCA_029218545.1 Bacillota bacterium
TTCCTCTGCTTATTTCGACACACTTCTCAATATTTGTGTGCTATACTATGGATTAGAGATAGACAATAATTCTCTAATACATATATATGAAAGAGGACACAATATGAAGAAAAAGACTTGCTGCTTCACGGGTCACAGGCCCCAAAGCCTCCCTTTTGGCTTTAACGAAAATGATGCCCGCTGCGATGCTCTGAAAAATGCGCTCCGTGAGCAAATCATCCATCTCATTGAGAAGGAAAATGTAACCCATTTTATTTCCGGCATGGCAATCGGCATTGATATGTATGCCGCCGAAATCGTTCTTGATTTGAAAAATAGTTATCCTGGCATCACATTGGAAAGCGCGATCCCCTGCGAAACGCAACCGGTGAAGTGGTCAGAAGCTCTCCGGGAGCGATATTACAACATTGCTGCTCAGTGCGACAAAGAAACAATGCTCCAAACGCATTACACGCCGGATTGCATGGACAAGCGTAATAAGTACATGGTGGATCAATCCGATGTGATTATTGCCGTGTGGTCCGGAAGACCCAGCGGAACTGGAAAGACTGTCACCTATGCTCTTTCCAAGGGGAAACCGGTAAGTATCATTGATCCGATCTCTTCTGAAGTAGCATATAAAACGAACGAAGAAAAGTGACTACCTCATCAATCAAAATGTGCGTGCGTGCAGTGCAGGATTAGAATGGCAGAAGGTGCGGACACTTTATTAGTCAGTTTCTCCTTAATCACCGCATAATTGGTTTCTCTTCTAAGCATAAAAGAATCGTAGAAAACAAAAGGCAAGCCTCAGCCGATACCAAATTAGGTATAGGTTGAGGCTCTTTTTTCTTGACTGCAAATAACTCATCCTGATACTCAGCACAATTATATCGCGAGAACTTGCGAATTATAAGCGTAAACTTTTTGAAACTCTTGATTTTTTGAGGTTTTTAGTGTATAATATAACATGGAGAATTATAATCGGGTGTATGAACAGGAGTGTGCGTATGGAAATTAGCTATAAGAAGCTGTGGATTCTGCTCATCGAAAAGAATATTTCTCCTGCCACGATGAGAAAAGAACTGAATATTGCTACTGGAACAATGACTAAAATGCGACGCAACGAGGATGTAGCTTTATCCGTCCTTCTGCGGATATGTGAGTATTTAGACTGTAATATCGGTGATATATGCGACGCAGTAAAAGTCGATAAAGTGATAAATGATAACTAAACGGTAAATGAAGGTTGTGAGACTTATGCTTACGAAAGACAAGATAGTCGATATTCGTGAAAATTCAATAGATGCAGAAGTTCTCGCCATTCTCCTGAGTGACCGTAGCACTGGCAGCAACATTCTTTGGTGTACTGATGATTATTCATCATTAGGCGAAGGATACGAGTTTTATGATCCCATTGAAGTAAGCAGAATTTCTGGCAAAAACGACGGAGTAATTAAACCTCGCATTGAAAAAGACAAAGCTGCACAAGAACTACGTTCACGAGAAAAGGCAGAAGTATTTACCCCGTCATGGGTGTGTAATGTTCAAAACAATCTTGTTGATGACGCATGGTTTGGAATCAGTCGAAGACGCTTCAACACCGAAAAACAAGAGGGTTGGAAAACGAATTATTACCCAATTTCATTTGCTGAAACCAAGGGGAAGACATGGAACGATTATGTTCGAGCTACAAGAATGGAGGTTTCATGTGGCGAAGCCCCATATCTCACTACACGATACGACGCTGTAACCGGCAAGTATATTCCGGTCAGATGTAGAGTTGGACTTCTTGATCGCAAGTTAAGGGTAATTCTTGAGAATGTATCTAATGGCGAAGAGTGGATTGAATGGGCATTGATTGCTGTCCAGAACATCTACGGATATGACTGGCAAGGAGATAATGTCCTGCTTGCGCGAGAAAATATTCTGTATTCTGTCATCGAAAGTTTTCATGATGCTTTTGATATGATGTTGGATAAAGAAACTATCAAGCAATTTGCCGAAATAATTTCATGGAATATTTGGCAAATGGACGGTATCAAGTTCGTTGTACCTGGTAGCTGCCGTCCCATCCCCGAAGAGCAGATGACTTTGTTTGATCTTACTCCGAGGATGAGAGATTGTCCCGGATGTAAAACAGGAAACCCTTTAACGCATACCGGTGAGTATTGCAAAATTATGGATTGGGACATCAAACAGCCCGTCCGCTTTATTGATATTATGAAAGGAGCAGATGCATGAACGAAAAGATTTACGCTGGCACAGCGAAGTATAATCTGATCTATATTTTCGCTATTCATGATAATGCTCATAACGGCTATCTGAAGATCGGAGAACATAGCTTTGATAGTGAATCAAGCTATAAGCAGCTTCCTCCAAACTGCGATGAGTTGAACAAGCACGCTCATGAAAGAATCAAGCAGTACACAAAAACTGCGCTTGTTCAGTATGAGCTTTTACATACTGAGCTTGCAAGAAAACAAGTGCGTCTTGCTGATGGTACTATCGAGCAGTCTTCCTTCCGTGATCATGATGTTCATGAGGTGCTGGATCGCTCTGGTTATGATGTTCACAAGTTCTATGATACAGACAAGGACAGTGAATGGTATAAGGTGACACTGCAACCGGCTATCTATGCTATTCGCGCAGTCAAGGAAGGAAGAAATGTATTAACTGCTGCTGAGATGTCTGGGGAGGCTCAGAATCCTCTCGATAGCGGTATGCCCATCATTCCCACGACTGGTTTTAAGCGCACGATTACCCTTCGTGATGAACAGAGAGCTTGCATAGCAAAAACGCAGAAGGTATTTAAGAGTAGCGATAGAATGCTTTGGGATTGCAAAATGCGTTTTGGCAAGACAGTCACAGCATACTCTCTTGTCAAGGAAATGAAGTATCAGAAGGTCATCGTTGTCACTCATCGTCCTGCTGTCGTAGACGGTTGGTCTGATGATTTCAAACTAATTTTTGATGGTGAAGATCGTGTCTTCCTTACCAAGTCAAACATTAAGGAAAGTGACCGTTTTGTTGCGGAGGACGCAAGCATTGACGCCGAGAATGATCGTGCGTTGAAAAATCTTGCCGTGTCCGGCAAACCTTTCGTCTACTTTGCTTCTATGCAAGACTTGAGAGGATCTAAGCTGGCTGGCGGTAAGTTTGATAAAAACAGAGCCGTGTTCGAGATGGATTGGGACATCATCATTTATGATGAGGCTCATGAAGGCACCCAGACTGAACTTGGATTGAGTGTCCAGAAACTTCTTGAAGAGCCGAAGGCTGGTAAACAGCCTAAGAAGGTTCTGCAGCTCTCCGGTACCCCTTACAATCTCCTGAATCAGTACGAAGACGATAATGTCTACTCTTGGGACTATGTAATGGAGCAGCGTTGTAAGAAGGAATGGGACGAGAAGCATCCTGGCGATCACAATCCTTATGCAGATCTGCCGGAAATGCGTATTTGTACCTTCGATTTGAGAAAGAAAATGCAGACATCGTATCGTTATGAAGATGAAAGCATTGCGTTTAACTTCCGCGAGTTTTTCCGTACTTGGACTGGCGATCCTGAGCGTGATTTCAGGCCTCTTCCTGCCGGTGTGACCGCTGGTGAGTTCGTCCACAGGGATGATGTTTGGGAGTTCCTGAATCTTATCTCCACTGAGAGCGATGATTCTAACTATCCGTTTGCAACACAAGAATATCGGGATATGTTCAGACATACATTCTGGATTCTTCCCGGTGTTAAAGAAGCAAGAGCATTTAGTGCGTTGCTCAAACAGCATCCCGTATTCAAAGACTATGAAGTGGTCAATGTTGCCGGTGAAGGTGATGTCGAGCAGCCCTATGACGATGCTTTGAAAGCTGTTCGTGCAGCAATCAAGAACAGTACCCATACTATTACTCTTTCCTGCGGCAAGCTCACTACAGGCGTTACCGTCAAGGAATGGACTGGCGTTATGCTGTTGTCCGGTTCTGCAAGCACTGGTGCTGCCGGTTATATGCAGACCATTTTCCGTGTTCAGTCTGCCGGTAGCATTGATGGCAAGCAGAAAACGGTTTGCTATGCATTTGACTTTGCGCCTGACCGCACATTGAAAGTTCTCTCCGAAGTACATAACCTTAAGAAGTCTTCTGTTGGTAGTGAAGACGGTGGTAGAATCCAGCTCGGTGAGTTTTTGAATTTCTGCCCTGTGCTTGCAGAGGGCGATACTGGCATGGAGTTCTTCGATGTGCCTAAGATGATGCGTCAGCTCAAGAGATTGACTGTTGATGCAGCCGTCAAGAGTGGCTTTGATGATGACAGTATTTATAAAGCCGATGCTGGCATTGTTATGGATGCCCAGAAAATCCAGCTTGTTGATTTGTTAAAAACCAGACTCAGTCCGCAAAAGAAGAGTAAAAAACAAACTTCGGTTGCTATCAATGAGCAAGGATTAACTGACGAACAATACAAAAAAGCTCAAGATGCAAAACGCAAGCCAAAGAAGGAACGGACAAAAGAAGAAACAGAGGCTCTGGAAAAAGAACGCGAGATGAAGAAAAAGCAACAGGCGTTGTTTGATCTTCTTCGTAATATCTCAATCAGATTGCCCCTATTGATCTATGGAACAGCAACAGAGTTCGACGAAACGATTCGTCTGGTTGATTTCATTGATATTGTAGATGAAGCCTCGTGGAAAGAATTTATGCCAAAGGAAGTTGACAAGGAACTCTTCCGAAAGTTGCTCGTGTTCTATGATGAAGATGTTATCGAAGGTGCGGGAATGCGCATTCGCCGTCTTGCAAAGGCAGCGGATGAGCTGATGCCCACCCAGAGAGTGTTGCGTATTGCCGAGATTTTCAGCTACTTCCGCAATCCTGCAAAGGAAACTGTGCTGACTCCGTGGCGTGTTGTAAATATGCACATGGGAGATACAATCGGTGGCTATAACTTCTATAAGGAAGGTTATCCGGAAAAGGACGGTGTTCTTGAAAACCCGCGCTTGATTGAGCAAGGTGAGGTTACTTCCGACCTCTTCTTAAATGACAAGGTGCGTGTCTTGGAGATGAACTCCAAATCCGGTTTATATCCTTTGTATGTTGCATATAGCATTTATCGAATGCTGCTGCCCAAGGAGGAACATGACCTTTCCTTAGAAGAGGCTCGTGTCTATTGGGAAAAAGCCCTATCAGAGCATCTTTTTGTTCTGTGTCAAACTACGATGGCAGTTGCTATTACGAAAAGAACACTGGCTGGTTATAGTGACTGTTCTGTCAATGCGATATACCTTACAAAATTGCTTGAGCGTATGAACAATCAAAAGCGGCTGTCTCATAAGCTCTCAAATCCTGCTACATGGAGTAAAGAAGGTGAGCAAATGAAATTTGATGCAATAGTCGGAAATCCTCCTTATCAGGAAATGGATTCTGATAATGGTAGAGGTGCTTCCTCCGTCTTCCCGGGATTTGTTCAGTCTGCTAAGACATTGAATCCCAATTATATCTCAATGATTATGCCTGCAAGATGGTATGCAGGAGGCAAGAATCTTGACGATTTCCGAGATGAAATGCTTGGAGATAAGCATATCGCGAAGCTGTATGATTACGAGGCAAGCAAAGAAATATTCCCAACTGCTGATATTGCCGGCGGGTTATGTTATTTCTTATGGGACGCCGCTAAGTCTTCTGACGAATGTATTGTAACCAATATTGCCGGGGATAGTCGAAATGAGGTTTCGAGAAAGCTAAACGAATATCCTGTCTTCATCCGTTGGAACAAGGCACTTCCTATTCTGCAAAAGGTCCTCGCGGTATCGAACGACTTTTGTGTCGATAAGGTCCTCTCGCAAAAACCGTTTGGTTTTAGAACTTATGAAAGAGGAATGGATAAGCCAACTGCCACATCCGTAACATTGGTACATAGCGACGGAGTTGGCTATGTAGAAAGAGATGCAGTTACTAAGAATGCAGAACTTATTGATTGGTATAAAATAATCGTTGGTCGATTTGTTCCGAGTAATGGTGAAATAGATGTAAAGCCGGGACAGGGGTTCCGAGTAACAACTACACCTCGAATTTTGAACGCTGGTGAAGTTTGCACAGAGACATATATCGTCGTTAACGCATTTGAAAGTCGAAGTGAAGCGGAAAACTATATTTCCTATTACAAGACAAAGTTCATGCGTTTCTTGCTTAAACTCTCTGTTTCTTCGGTGAATATTAGCAAGGATGTATTTGCTTTTGTTCCTAAGCAGGATTTTTCAAGAGCTTGGACTGATGAAGACCTCTATTCTAAGTACGGATTAACAGAAGACGAAAAAGCATTTGTTGAATACACCATGCGCGCCATGGAAGACAATTAAGTCAAGGCGTACAAGAAAAACACTGCGGTGAAAAGAAACAGCAGAAAAAGAGAAAATGGAGGAAGTCATGAGAGAAGTTGATTTAGATAATCTTACCGGCAAGGACTTAATTGACCATGCTGCAATATCGGAGGCATTCAAAAACTACCTGATGGATGTCCTCGAATATGATGAAAGTGAGGCAGACTTTGTTGTCTCCACTGATTTTGAAAACCCCTATAATACTCCGTTTATCATGCAAGGCTATGAAGGTGAATACACCGTAGACGGAAAAGATTATGAGGTCAGATCGTGCCGCACAGATTTTTGTGCTTGCGGTCTGTGGCATCTGGCAGAACTGCCTCCTTTTGAATTCTATATGTTCTTCGATCTTGAGACACTGCCTGATACGACTGTTGGCTCATACCAAAAGTCCAGAAAAATGTATTTGATTTAATGAAAGGAAAACATATGAATAGAACAGGCACTTACATCGCATTTGACGGATTAGGACAAGCTGATCCAACAAAGTCAGATTTTCGATATTACTCCACACTTCAAGCATGGTCAGCTAATAAGAATATCAATTTCAGTTTTGTGAACAGTCATGATAAAACATACGCTGTAAAAGATTCAAGTTCCAAAGCTACACTTTATGCACGTATCAGGCAGCGATTAGGTGCATCCAAGAACATGGTAGTCATTCTCTCTAAGGACACAAGAAAATCCGGGAGCGTCCTTTCCTATGAAATAGAACAAGCCATTGATGTTTACAAAATTCCATCCTGTTTTGATGCCGCTGATCGGTGGCGGATTATCTAGAACAGGAAAGAGCGAGAGAGACATTCTTGAGTTTCTTATTAAGTTAATCGAACTCAATAAGGATTTAATTCAATTTGATCTCCACATTGTTATCAGGGAGACTGGAAGAGATACTATTCCTATTGCAGATATATAGATACTGATATTCGGAAATGAGTACATAACTGAGGTATACGAATTAACATATCGATTTAAGTTGATTAGATGTCTTAAAAGCCTCGTTAACTTTTTCGGCTATTTTGATGTGTTGTTCTGCACAGAATGAATCAAGCAAATCAACAGCCGTCCACCTTGAAGGTGGACGGCTGTTTTAATTTATAGCTTGATTTATATGTGGCGTAAACGGTAAATAACCCGTACCTGTACCGGGGGGAGCAGATATGTCATACTGTCTCGGGAAGTGTCGAGTATCCTTGGCACTTCTCGAGACTTTCTTATATGGGGGCGCGGTATGAACGTGAATGCAGTTAAACATCAGGCGAAGCTGCTTGAATGGAAAGATCGGGTAACAGATTGCAGAAGTAGCGGGATGAGCGTAAAAGAATGGTGCAAGGAAAATGGTTGTTCTCCCAAGACTTATTATCGCTGGGAGCAAGAAATCTTGGGAAAAGTAAGGCAAATTGCAAAGACGCAGTCTCTGCCAGTACTGGCCGAGCTTCCCTTG
>JAQXRN010000043.1 GCA_029218545.1 Bacillota bacterium
CTTTTAAAAAAATGGTAGCGGCGAGTGGAGTCGAACCACCGACCTTCCGGGTATGAACCGGACGCTCTAGCCAACTAAGCTACACCGCCACATCATAGTGACTTCAAATCACTGCAAGAATTATAATAACAAATTTCAAACAAGTTGTCAACAACTTTTTTATTATAAAATTTGTTTTTTAATTGCATGTCCTACAACATGCATCAACTGATTAGTCGATTGGACACGCAATCTATTATACATGAATGGCAGATAATTGCAAGTACTTTTTTTATAAAATTTCTAATTATTTAATTTGTTCTGACATTCCTTGAGGTTTTCGTTGATAACTTCCCAGGCATCGTTCTTGCCAAACTCGTTCTCAATTTCCTTCATGGCTTCTTTGCAAAGTGCTGCTGCCTTTTCGTAATCTTCTTCACTAAAATAAATATTAGCTAATGTTGCAATTGCGGCGGCATATCTACCTTCGCTTCTTAGATAAATTTGATCTTTATATATTTCTATGGCTTTTAACAAAGTTACTTTTGCCTCATCAAGTAATCCCTGCTCCCAGTATAGATTTGCAAGATTTGTATATGATGCTGCTTGTTCTCCTTCGCAGTCAGGGATTGCCTTCAGGAGATATAATGCTCTGCTTAAAAATTCGCTGGCATCTTCAAGTTTTCCTTGTTCCTGCATTGCCCAACTCATATTGTTATACAGTGCTGCCATTCTATAGTCATTACCCATTCCAAGTCCTGCCAATATTGAAGCTGCCTGTGCAAACATTTCATTTGCTTCTTCATACTTCTCCCAGTTTCCAAGAAGAGTACCGTAGTTTATCAGCGTAGTACCATGGCTCTCACTGCCTGCCGCACCCATATCTATAATCAATGACAGTGCTTCTGTATAGTAGTTTTCAGCTTCTTCATATTTTGAAAAGTCTCTGCAAAGACCTCCTGCTTCATTGTATATTGCAACCAATGCCTTCGTATCGCCAGTTTCTCTAGCTTCTTTCATAGCATCCTGAATATATTCTATTGCCTCTTCGCCCTGACCTTTTGACAACAGTTCATCTAATTCGTAAAAAAACTTGTTTAAATCCATTTTTCTCATCCTTTTCTCAATAATGTTTCTATTATACTACTAAATAAACGGCTTTTAAAGATAAAGTTCCTTCCTGCGTTTAATAGGATAAAAGTTCAGTGACATTTTTCCTTCTTTACTTCTGTATTTTTCAAAGAGCTTACGATTCACATCGAATATGGACAGATGCTCCTTTTCTTCAAAAAATGCTTCAATTATCTCCCCATCGGGATTGCATACCATTATTCCTCCCCCGAATCGTTCACTATCACACAAGTTGCAGCATGCCACATACACCCTGTTGTCATAGCTTCTTGCGGGAATATATTTGCTCCATATTTTACTTCTGCAGCCTGAAACCTTGGGAACAGCATATGGAGCAAAGATTACTTCTGCACCTTTAAGAACCAATGTCTGTGTTATTTCATGGTAATGAGTTTCTCCACATAACTGGATACCAACAGGGATTCCACATGAAAGATTGAAACTTTTCAATTCATTTCCTGCCTTAAAGAACTTTTTCTCTTTTTGACCCAGATGCGTCTTTCTATAGAAATCGCAAACTCCGTTTTTCAAAAAAACACCATGAGTAACATGATAATCTTCTCCGTCGCGTTCCATGAATCCCACTAAAATGTCTATGTTATCTTCTTGAGCCATTTTCGACACGTTCTGAATTTCAGAGGAATCAGATTCTAGTGCCAGTGTTTCTGCATACTCAGGTGCGTAACTTGTCAGAAAGGCCTCAGGAAAACAAATTGCACAGCATCCTCTCATTTTCGCCTCTTTTACAAATTTGCACATGGAATCCATATTTTTCTCTACATTTTTTACAGCAGCAGCCTGAACAATCGCCAGTTTAAGCATAATAAACTCTCCTATAGAACAATTTCAACTTTCTTATCTGTTACAAGGCTATCCTCAGTTACAATGCAGTCAACAGCCACAGGTATCACTCCTTCAGAAACAACTTTTCTCAATGTATCGCCAAAGGCCTTGTGTGTTCTGTCATTTGGCATGAATTTTTCTGCACCCTTCATCTGAATCACAAATATGGCATATGCCTTCTTGCCTTCTGTAATTGCATTCTTTAATTCAAGAAGATGCTTGATTCCCCTTTCCGTGGGCGCATCCGGAAAAGCCGCTATCCCATCCTCTTCCAAGGTAACTCCTTTGACTTCAGCATAAGCTTCATTTCCGCCTTCATCTCTCAGAAAAAAATCAAGCCTTGAATCACCGTATTTTGCTTCCGGCTTAACGTAAGTAATCCGTCCCATCTCTGGCAGCCGCAATCTGCCATTCATAAGTGATTCCTTCACAACTTTGTTGGGTGCCTGAGAGTCCATATTAATCAGAAGATACCCGTCTGCTACTGCCTTTTCTACTGCAATAAGAGAATATCTCATCTTTCTGGTGCCCATACGTCCATCAAAATCTTCCAGATATACGGTTGCACCCGGTATAAGCAGCTCCCTGCATCTGCCTGTATTCTTTACATGTGCTTTTACTGCCTCTCCCTGCACATCCGCAATGGCAACAAACCTGTTAGGTCTTTCTATAAATTTAGCTTTTATTATTTTCTCGTATTTCATATTAAAA
>JAQXRN010000044.1 GCA_029218545.1 Bacillota bacterium
GGCAAGCACAGACTGAGTTCCAATACATCCGTACCGCTAAAGGGTATTTGTATCTTGGAGCGGTCGACAAAGAATCACATCATAAGGCTGGATACAAAGGAGCAGCTGCGCAGCGCCTACCCTATGATGGTTCAGCAGACACATAAGAGCAGTAATCCCGCAAGTGCCCGAAGGACAATGGAACTGATAGACAGACTGAAGGAAGCTGTGCCAATCTACCGGCTTTACTGCAACATGGAGTCAGAGGCTGCAAAGGTGGCTTATGAAGGGATGCAGGAGTATATTGTGAATGATAACGAATATAATGAGTTGTTAAATGACACAATAAATGATATCATAAAATGAGACGATAATTGATGTGGTAAATGAGACGATAAAGGAGTGATATCATGGAAACAAGAGAAACAGAAGTTGTAGAGTTTAAAAAAACAACAAGTGAATTAAAAGAGGGTGTTATTTCTTTGGCATCCATGTTGAATAAAAATCGATACGGAACATTGTATTTTGGAGTAAAAAATGATGGTTCCATTTTCGGACAACAAATTGGGAAAACAACCACTTCCGATATTTCAAAAGCTATTAAAAACAATTTAAAACCACGGATTACACCGCAAATTGAAGTGCTAAATGAGCAAGGCAAAGAAATTATTAAAGTGGTTGTAAGAGGGGAAGATGTTCCATATTCTGCATATGATCGTTATTATATTCGTTCTGATGATGAAGATTTGATAATGACGAATACACAATTGGAACAGTATTTTTTGAACAAGAATTATGATTACTCAAAGTGGGAAAAACAGGATTCAGGGGTTAGTTTTGAGGATATTGATGAAGACTTATTGATTCAGTATGTGAACAAAGGGAATGACAGCGGGCGTATTAATTTTTTATATAAAGATTCATGGACTACACTTTCAAAGTTAAAATTGCTATGTGGTGATAATCTGAATAACGCAGGGTATTATCTGTTTTCAAACAAAAAACCATTACTGTTGAAATTGGCAATCTATCCGACAGACGAGAGAATCAGTTTTACAGATATGAGGCATTTTCGTGGTAATATTTTTGAATGTATTGATGAGGCGGTTCGGTATGTAGCGAATAATATTCACTGGAATGCAAAGATTGTAGGAATGGAGAGGATAGAAACACCGGAAATCCCTATAGAAGCATTCCGTGAGATTATTGTCAATAGTTTTGCGCATATGTATGTAAATGAAGTGTCTTCTAATGAAATATATATTACACCTACAAAGGTTCATATCTATAATCCGGGCTCATTAGTACCGGGAACAACTCCTGAAATGTTTGCAGAAAGAAAACAGGGTTCTATGATCCGCAATCCTTTGATTGCAACCACATTGTATTATAATAAAACGATTGATGCTTTTGGAACAGGCTTTGAACGTGTTTTTAATTTGTGTAAAAATATTGGGTATGAATATAATGATAGCCAATTCGGTTTTACATTTGAATTTTTTAGAAGTCAGAATGATACAATAAATGACACGATAAATGATACGATATCAGAATTAAGTGCGGATGAACAAAAAGTCTATGAATTAATAAAGGCAGGCAGGCATTATTCGAAGGCGGAGTTGGCCTCTGAGATTGGAAAGTCCAAAGCTACAGTATCAAGAATCATTAAGCATCTTGTGGATCAAAAATACATTGAACGTGTAGGAGCAAATAAGAACGGTTATTGGACAGTGAAAGGAGACAGCAGATGAAGTTAAAGGACACCTATATTACCCACGATAGTGACGGAGAACAGATTTTGTTGGATACAAGCAGCTCCTTTGCGGGACTGATCCGCAGTAATAAGACGGCGGCATTTATCGTGGAGTGCTTAAAGGAAGAAACCACGCAGGAGAAAATCGTGGAAGCTATGTTTGAAAAGTATGATGCACCGAAGGATGTGCTTGCAAAGGATGTGTCAGAGGTGATAGAGAAGCTTAGGAAAGTTGGAGCCTTAGATGAGTAAGACCACTTACGAAGAATACCTGAAACGGTATGGAAGCCTGACCTATAAAAACACCGGAACCAGTATGCTGCCCCTTTTGAAGCAGGGCAGGGATGCCTTTATCGTAAGGGCAGTGGGTGAGTATGAAACCTGTAAGAAATGGGATGTGGTTCTGTACAAAAGACCACCGGAAAGCTATGTGCTTCACCGGGTGGTGCGGGTTCATGATAACAGTTACGACATCTTAGGAGATAACTGTATCGGGATTGAGAGAAACATTCCAAAAGATGCTGTCATCGGTGTGATGACCGGATTTATAAGGAATGGAAAGAAGTACGAGGCAGACAGCAGACTTTATAAGCTGTATGTTTTATTCTGGTGCAAGCCATACCGGATTAGAATACTGATGAAAAAAATATGGCTGAAGTGTTCCTGTATATGGAGAAGAAAAGATAAATAATGGATGTAATATCTGTCTGCCATCTTGTCCTAAAAACATTCGAAATCCGCCCTTTTCGGGCTGCTTTGCGATTTGAGTCGCAAAATAGTGTTAAATAGCACCTTAGGAGTGGCGAGTATCAAGAGAACTTAAAATTTGTATGAGAAATAATAGCTTTTTGGATTAAATAATGGTATAATATCGGCAAACTGTAAACAGGATAAACAATCAAATGCCTTGCAAAACACGGAAGGTATGTAAGTGTGGATATGCAGGTTGAAGATATCTTGTGCTTAAGAATGGAGGTAAAGAATCAATGAAGAAACGAAGAAGACTAAGGAAAGGA
>JAQXRN010000045.1 GCA_029218545.1 Bacillota bacterium
ATTTAGCTGCTGATCTTGAATGTTCAACAATGGTCTGATCAACTCGTTCGCCATCAATAGTTGTTATATGGGCTATATGTTGTTTTTCTTCCATACAAACATCCTCCTCCATTATATAAAACCAGCTTTTACACATAAAACAATGTTGCTTTATACTTCGAGTATCTGACTACCCAAACTTCTCCATCATCTTCCTAAACTCTTCCACAGCTTTCTCCGGACCTAGTATCTTCATTTGTCCTGCAAACTGGAAGATCCAGCTGTAAAAGGTCGGACTAAGCGTTGCAGGAACTTTAGCGATAAAGGTTTCCTCTGTGTTTTGTCTCGTTTCAATATCCAGACCATAGTGGTCTACGATGTATTTCATCAGGGAATTATGGCACTCAAGTTCTACCATAGCATCCTCACCATCAAACATTTTGAATATCTTGTTTGCATAATCGTCGATGTTGAAGTTTTTTGGCTTTGGTACGGCATCTTCTTCCGTCACTTCAGGACCGCTTAATCTGTCCACTCGAAAGGCTGAAATATTCTTTCTCTTGTCAGAATATCCAACCACATAGTAGTAATCTTCGTTCCAGTAGAGCACATATGGGCTTAAGGTATATACTTCACCATCATGTCTAAATACCTTTTTCTTATCGGCGTTATATTCAGTATATTTAAATCTGATTTTCTTCTTTTGGTTGATTGCATTGGTAATGGTGTCAACAATATAGTAAACTGATTTATTATCGGCTTTCGCCCTACCTGTGGCCACAATATGTCTATTCATTTGTGCTGCCTGAGGTTCTCCTGCCAAAGAGGCAATTTTTTCAATCAGTTCTGCACTCTTTTGCTTTGTGATGAACCTTGATGAGGACACCGCATCTATAAGCATCTTCAGCTCAGGTATTTCGAAGAATCTGCTACCCCAGAAGTATTTGTTAGGGGAGCTTTTAATGGTTATTATGTCGTATCCCATATCTTCAAGCAGCTTTATATCGCTTTTTAACGTTTTACGATCTATTGTTATGCCCTTTTCTTTTAAGTAATCAATTATTTGAGGGGTACTTATCGGGCTTGTTTCGTCGCTCTTCTTATACAGCAATTCCAATATTAAGAGCAATCTCCTCTTTGTCAGACTTTCGTGCATATCGCCACCTCTGAATAATAATTTAATCATTAAAAAATTAGACTTTTTCACTTTAATCATAGCACGAATTGTAAGATAATTCAATTTTATGTAAATTCTAGTTCAGGAAATACTTCCCCACCTTGCATCTCAATACCCCTAGTCATCAAAGAACAAATCATTTTCTTCTTCGTACATTTCATATTCCAGTTCTTCGCGTTCGTATGGATCATCTATATCGTAGAAAGGCGATAAATCTCTCGGCAAGCCGCCTGCTTCTCTGCTGTTATCCCAATCATCATCGTATCTTGATTCATAGTCATCTTCATCTACATCGTCCTCATCATCGTCATGCTCGTCATATTCGAAATTATATTTATTATAGCGCGATGATGGTCCAATGCTGGTCCTTCTATAAGTGCTCTCTGAAACAGTTTTGCGAATGATATCATTGGTAAATGCTATATTTGCTTCATCATCCTTTGTGATTTGCTCTTGGCTTTCTTCTGACACGTATTCTCCCTCTGATTGACCTTCCTCTGATTTGCATTCTTCGGATGAGTTTTGTTTTGGGCTTTCGTCAAATACACCAATGGTATATGCAATACCCAACACTAATGCTATTCCCACAAATAGTGCTAATAATGAGTAGTCAAACATATACCAAAATAAAAGGGGAATCAGTATTGGTGAAAGCAACAATTCAATAAAATATAAAACACAGAAAATCATTACTAATAATGTAATTAGGGATGCCATTTTTCTTCTCCACTCTTTTAGGTTGTTATCTTCCTGTTAGCTACATTTTACCAGCCTTTCAGACCATAATTTCGGTCTGAACTCGTCAAATCGCCGAAGATTCCCCATTTTAACCCATATTTTTTGAATTAAAAAAGAGCATACCTTTCGATATGCTCTCCATTTACAATACTATTTGCCCTTCTTACTCTTCCTCTAACTCCTTTATATACCGGCATTTTGGGAACCTACTGCAGCCATAAAACCGATTTCCAGCCTTATCTCCTTTTTTAGCAACCCTTAGCACTAGTTCTGAACCACATTTAGGACACAATACTTTTTTCTCTTCCATGATAGTTTTGGCAGGTTCAGCAGGTTCAATAGCTTTCTGATTGTCTTCAGTAGGAGTTGTCTCTTGTACATCCGGATCCTCTTTCTTGGCTTCAGATTTATTATGCTTCTTATTAATATTTTGAATATGTGCCTCCTTAATCGCTACATCAACATTAGTTAAGGATTTTAATATTTCAGTTATTCTAGCAATCTCTTCATCTGTAAAAACATCTGGCACCTTGTCCCATATATCTCTAACATGCGCATGTATCATATCTCTTTTCAGAACACGTATGTTCTCACTTGTTACATTCATTTTTTTAATTTCACAGCGTTCTGAAAAAATAATCATCGAAAACATTGGAACTTGCTGATATCCCTGCTGGTTAAGGTAGTTATCAAGCCATTTTATATGAGTCTTATTCTGAAGAATTGGACTGTAAAAACGGTTTTTTTGCCCATTTGGAAGTGATGCAGTCCAATATGCAGATTTTTCGTCACCAAATATCCATCCGGAATAATTTTTGCTTTCCATAACAAAAATTCCTTTTGTTGTAATGTAAACAAGATCTATTTCAGATGTTTCACCATCATCTTTAGGAAGATATACATTTCGGAGAGTATTCCCCTTTCTGCCAAAAAACTTCACCCATTTTAATTCTCTTGCTGTTAGCTTTTCACCATAAGCTCCCTTTCGCTCATCAGTCCAAAACGCATCTATTGCTTCCTCAATCAATATATCTAAAAGTCCTTTTGCCATAATGTATAAAACCTTTCCTTACGCCCAAATCGCCATGGCAAGAGTTCCTGCCAGCATAAGCATTAGTCCAAAAAACGCTTTCTTGCTCAGCTTCTCGTGGAAGACAATCGCCGAGAAAGCGATAGAAACAATAATGCTCATCTTATCGATAGGCACAACAACACTTACTATGCCCTTCTGAATAGCATAGTAGTAGCACAGCCAGGATGCACCTGTCGCCAAGCCCGATAAGGCAATAAACGAAAGCTCTTTTCTATCGATAGTTTTAATCTGCTTTTGCTTGCCTTTCATGAAGACAATTAGCCATGCCATAACAAGCACCACGCCTGTTCTTATTGCAGTTCCAAGGTTTGACTCTACCCCTGATATGCCGATTTTCGCCAGCACCGATGTTAGAGCAGCAAACACAGCCGACATAACCGCATAGGTCATCCATGCCGGCCTGCTTTCATTCTTTTCATTCTCCTTCTTTTCGCTTTCCTTCTTTTCAATCATAAGGAAAATCCCTGCAGCAAGAAGTACAGTTCCACACAGCTTAACTCCAAGGTTATTGGTCTCGCCAAAGAGAATAATTGCTAAGATTACCGTAAGTATGGTGCTGGATTTGTCAATAGGAACCACTTTATTCACATCGCCAAGGGATAAAGCCTTAAAATAGCATATCCACGATGCACCTGTTGCAAGTCCCGACAGCACCAAAAATAAAAGGGATCTGGGCTGAAGCTGGCTTATTTCCCCTGCGGAGCCTACAATAAGGACCATTACCCACGAAAAGGCAAGCACAACTATTGTTCTGATAGCCGTCGCCACGTCAGAATCAGTATTTTTAATTCCGCACTTTGCCAATATTGAAGTCAGCCCCGCGAAAAAGGCGGAAAGCACAGCCATAACAAGCCACAGCATTTTAATCCCTCCTAAAAAATTCTACTTAGTAAAAATTCTTACAACTCCCATTATTGCAGAAAACCCTCCTGCTCCAACAAGAGCAAACCCCATCATTGCGGTTCCAAGTCCTGAATTACTTTCCAGCAAAACCATAAAGGCACCGATGAGCATCATTATAATGCCAAAACATGTAAACAAAAGCGTCTTCCTTTTTTCTGTTCTTCCCTCACTGCCACGGAAAGCCCTTGCAGCATTGACAATTCCAACCCCTAAAAAGGTCATAAATCCGCCCAATAAAAAGGCAAATCCTATAGGAATTAAAAAGAAGTTTTCTTCAAGCATTCCGTCACTACCAATTGTTTCTCCTGTAAGCGCCTTCATTGCAATGCACCCAGTGCCTGCCACCAGTAAAATCGCACCGATAACTGTTGCTATCAGGTTCATCTTTGCGCTTTTAGTTTTTCTGCCGTCGTCAATAAGTTTTTGTGTTAAATTGTTCATTTCATTTGTTCCCCCTAAAATAAGTTCATCGAGTGAAACATGGAACACCTGTGACATTAGCAAGCAGTGCTTGCGTTTGGAAAAATTGGGTCTATCAATCAATAAGCCCGTATATTCTGTACATGGAAAGCATGTTTTGCAGCCTCAGCTTATCGCCAATTAACTGTTTATATGTTGTAGTTTTGGTCTTATCCTCTGCCTTGAGCTTTTCCATTTTTGATACAGTTGTTTCGTACTCCGCCTGAATTGCCTGAAGCATCTTTTCAAATTGTTCCTGTCGCTGAGTCATAGCATGCCTCCTTGTTTCTTTTCTCTCTTCAAAAAGCACTTCCTTATATAAAAGAGGTGCTTTGTTTTTTATTCTCTATTTAAGTAGTCTTTCTTATAGCAATATATTTTATATATTGTTTTTATAATACCATAAACCAGAGAGGCAGCAATTCCAAAAATGAATTTATCTTCTCTATTTAACAGATACAGTACAAGCAAGGTAACTAAGACTATTCCGACTACATCCAAAATGTATTCAAACAAATGGTCTTTGATATGCTTTATCAGCTTGAATTTTTGTTTTTCTTCTCTGGTAAATTTGCTGTTCATGGAAAACCTCCGTGCTCCTATTTTTTATTAATTCTTAAATAATCTGCTTAATCCATGCTTCAAACTCGTTGAGAATGTGGGATGGGCCTTTTATTTTAACCTTAGGGCCAAGACCTACAACCCATCCAAAGAATTGTCCGCTGACAGCAACGTCGTGATTCACCTGAAAATGATTTTCATCGGTTTTCTGAATAATTACATCTGTGCCGAACCGGTCAAGAATTGCTCCAATCATGCCGTTTTCACATTCAAGTGTCACCTTTTCGTGCTTTCCGCCATACATGCCAAAGGTGCTCTTGGCAAACTTGGCTAGGTCAAACTTTTCGAAGGCCTCTTCTCCGTTACGCTTTTCTCCTGTGAGATTTATTTTCTGCATTTTATCGACGCGATAATGCTTTACCAACCCGGAGTTGTCATCATAGCCCAACATATAGTAATTCTCGTCGTCCCACGTCAGAATCCACGGGCTGATTACAAAGGGTCTTCCTTCATTTCGTGGAACAAGCTCTTTATCCACGTTCCACTTGTAATATGTAAAGCTGATTTTCTGATTTGCCAGGATGGCTTCCTGTATTTTATCCACGTTATAGTAGATACTTTCGTTTTGAGTTTTTATTCTGTTTGCGATAAAAACCTGACGCTGCAGCTGTTTCGCTTCATGGGCACTGGCAAGGCTCTCCAGTTTCTTTATGAGCTCGCGGGATTTTTTCTCAGTGATAAATTTTGAAGACTGGACTGCATCTACAAGGAGCTTAAGTTCCGTCAGCTCAAACTGCCTGCTGGCAAGATAATACCCTGCAGGTCTCTCCTTTGTGTACAGGATGTCCATTCCCCATACCTTCAAGGTTTCAATATCGTCATATATGCTTTTTCTTTCTGCATCTATACCGTATGACTCAAGTATGCTCAAAAAGTCTTTCACGGAAAGCCTGTGATTTTCATCGCTTTTTTCCATTAGGGCATCCATTATATATAATGTTCTTAATTTGTTTGTAACGCTCTTGGCCATGCTAAAGCCTCCATTCACTTCACAAATTCATGTTACTCAATAGTAATATAACTTTCAGGTTCTGCTATGGTCCCACCATTTAGAATATAGCTTTTCCACTCATCCTTTACTCCGAGGTTTTCCTTTTCAAATGAATAGTTCGATGTTTCCAGAAGTGAAGACATGTGAGCCTCTGTATTAAGGCATGCTATGCTGAATATCTCATCATCCTGAATTTCTCTGCCGTCTTTAATGACCTTGACAAGTGTATAACTTCCCTCTGACTCCTTTACTTCCATACAAATACCGCTTGTTACAGGCAGCGAACCGCGATTAAATGGCGTTAATCCGCTTTCAGTACCTTCAACATATGCCCTAATAATTTCCTTAAGCTCCGCTCCGGTTACATTGCTCTTCCAAGTCTGAAGGGCGTTTGGCATAACCATATCGGCAGCCATTTTCTGCGTATAATCCGCTTTAAGTACCGAGCCTGTAAAGCTGTCACCTGATGCAACAAGCACATCACTTCCATAATGCTGTCTAAGGGTATTGGCCATGACCGAATATGATTGATTTCCGCCCTCTTTGTGGAAAATATTAGAGTAACCCTTATCCAATGAAAGGACGATATCAGCATTATTCTCCTTCGTCTGACAGAGCTGTTCATCGAAGGCCTTATATGCCTGCTGGGCATTATATTCGCCCTTAATCATCTTTGATACGACTTCTTTAGATGCGGCGAAAAAGTCATTTGAAGCAATTCTAATATACAGACGATTCTGGTCAATATAAGGCTTAAGGTTTTCCAGTGATGGAGACATCTCAAGATCAATATCATGGCTATAGGCTATAACATCCTCACCTTGTGAAAGAACATTCTGTGCCTCTTCAGTAAGCATCGTATGCAAGATTTTCTTTGCCTTGTTTAGTCGCTCCTCATCTTTTGCAAGGTCTGCATTAAGTGCCACCTGAAACTGTGGATATGTAAGCAACCACTGGTCTCCATTTTGCCCAAAATACGGAATAAACTCTGCGTCTATGCCCTTATTCTGAAAGTCTATTACCTCATTTCCTTCGGCACGGATTATTGCTGCCTTTCCCTCTATAAACAAATTTATTACAGGCGTATAATCCAGTTCCAGATCCCCCGGCTGAATATTGGCATCTTCTATAAATTTCTCCATATTTTCAAAGACCTTCGGCCATATTTTGTTGTCAAGACCGATAGTACTATCCATTGGATCTTCGTATCTGCTTCGCCACATGCATCCCTGAATAGATGTAATTTCAGGTATAGAAAGTCCCTGCAGAATCTCCATGCATGTATAGTCGTAGGCAAAGTCTGCAACAAAGCCTCTTATTCCCACTTCATCAAATGCCTTGCATGCATAAATAAGGCTTTCATAATCTGTTGGAATCGGTATATTGTACTGTTTAAACAATGCTCTGTTTATAACAAGTCCATCCACTTCTCCGCACAGCGGCAGCCAGTTAACTGTATTGTCGGTATTGGTAAAGCTGTCAATATACGAATCATATACAGCCCCTGATATATTGGTGGTGGAAAGATCCATTAGATGGTCTTTTAAATCCACCGCATCATGCAGCGAAAAACGTCTGCATGTAATAATGTCAGGCAGTGAGCCATTGTCTTTCAAAAATTTGTAGAAGTCAAGATCGTTGTTTCCAACCACAAACTGAATGTTTATGTCCTTTAATTGCGATTGGATGTATGGAGCATAACTATTATACAGAGCATTGCTCCACATGTAGACAGTAATGGTGTTTTCTTCTTCCCCTGTGTCCTTTTTCACTGAACAGCCCGATAGCAATGATATTATCATAATGGCTGTCAGAAAAAGAGCTATGGGTTTTCTAATCCTTATAGTCTTCATCTTTTCTCTTCCTTTCTTTAGGTCCGTTCCAAAAGGCTGCAATTATTGATGAATATCTAAATACTGTTTGCTGATAACTATTTCTACGAATATGTAAATTTTTTATATTATACCTTTTATTATATCTTTTATAAAAGTGAGAATCAATGTTCTAGTCTTTCTTTACAACAAAAAAGGCCCCGAAGGAGCCA
>JAQXRN010000046.1 GCA_029218545.1 Bacillota bacterium
CTTTAATAAAATCCTCTTTTTGGGCAAAATACATGACAGAATCTGAATTCATATATTTTTTTGCCTCATCTGCATAATAAAATCCATCTTCGCCTACCGCCACAAGGATATCAATGCCTTTTTTTGCAACATGCTCACCCATAGCTCTGTGAGCAGCCTCAGCTCTGTCCTCAAGTCCTATTACATCTCCAAGAATGGCTACCCTGCGCTTTGCTTCAGTGGCTGCCAGAGTGTTTATGGCAGACTTTACGGATTTTTCGCATGCATTATAACAGTCATCAATTATCTTGAGACCGTTTTTTTCAAAAATATTAAGTCTCTTACCTGTAAGTTCGGCCTGTTTTAATCCTTCAGCCGCTTCCGCCGGGGAAATGCCTATAAGCTGACCTACTGCCATTGCAAGACCTGCGTTGTATGCATTATGAGCACCTGCTGTTGGAAGCTCTACAAGCTGCCTGCATGAACCGTCATCAAAGACGAAGGAAACTCCTTTGTCGCCGTAATCGTTAATATCAGATACATTGAAATCACCTTGCCCGTTATCATCTACAGATAAAAGCCTGTAATCGCCCGAAACTCTTTCTTTTGAAAGTTCAGGACACGCTGAATTTACAACCAGCACTGATTCTTCATTAAAGTAATCGGTTATCTCCATCTTAGCCCTGACAATGTTCTCAATATTCTTCATTTTCCTTATGTTTACTTCTGCAATCTGAGTTATGATAGCAATGTCAGGTTTTACAATCTGAGCGAGCCTGTCTATTTCTCCCGGCGCATCCATACCAAGCTCTAAAACAGCTATTTCCGTATCCTCAGGGAATTCCAGTATGGCAAGAGGTAACCCGTGTATGCTGTTGTAATTTTTCTTGTTCCTTGCAGTCTTGTATTTTGTACTTGCCACATAATACATCATATCTCTGGTGCTGGTCTTTCCGACACTTCCTGTCACGCCGATTCTCTTTTTCAGAGGCAGCGTGTCAAGATAATAAGCTGAAAGCTTATGAAGGGAAGCTACAACGTCTTCAGAATACAAAACATTTATTCCTTCAAGCTCCTCCAAAGGAGTCTTTTTAAGATCTGACACAAAAATGTTTTTTATGCCCTTTGATACAACCTGTTTTATAAAATCATGTCCATTGCTTCTTTCTCCAATAACGGTACAAAACATCTGGTTTTCATCTATTTCCCTCGAATCGATGGAAAACCCCAGGACATAATCTTTTTCATTTCCCTGAATCAGGCTGCAGCCTGTAGCATTTATTATTTCGGAAATCGTAAATTTTTTCATAAGTTTTCCTTTCCTCTTGTTTGCAGCAAATTGTCTGAAGCAAAATCCATAACCACTTCTCTATCGTCAAAATGAAGTGTTTCTCCTGCGATAATCTGATAGTTTTCGTGCCCTTTGCCTGCAATGACCACGATATCGCCCTTCCTGCCTTCTTCAAGGGCCCTCTGTATGGCACTTTTTCTGTCAGCAATTTCAATAACGCGTATTATATCATAATTCATTGCGCTCATTATGTCACGAATTATTTGTTCCGGAGGCTCCGTTCTTGGATTGTCAGAAGTCACTATGACAAGATCCGCAAGACTTGAAGCAACTCTTCCCATATCGTATCTTCTGTTTTTATCTCTGTTGCCACCGCACCCGAACACAAGAATGATTCTGTCAGGGTTGTATTTTTTTAAACTCAGCAAAAGATTTTCAAGTGCTATTCCATTGTGTGCATAGTCAACGATAACAGGAAAGTCAAAGCCCCCTATAAGCTCAGCTCTTCCCGGAATTTTAACCGTTTTTATTGCCTCTTTAATATATTCCCATGGAATTCCAAGACCCTTACAGGTTGCAATAGCTGCAAGAGAGTTATATACATTAAACTTTCCCGGAATATTAAGAATTATCTCCTGACTGCTATCATCTCCACAGGGTTTTTTTGCCTCCAACCTATATTGAGCGCCAAGAATATCCTTTTCTGACCAGAGCCTTATATCCCCTGCTCTGAACTGTGCATTGTCCGACAGTCCATAGAATATCCGCTTCTCCAGTCTCTCATTGGTTACGACCTGCTGCCATCTTTCATCATCTGCATTTATTACTGCCATTGAGCACATATCAAAAAACCTGCTCTTCCAGCTTAGATACTCATCAAAGGATTTATGCTCACCTTCCCCGATATGATCGGGAGAAATGTTAGTAAAAACTCCTATATCAAAGTCTACACATTCCACTCTTTTATGCATTACACCCTGAGATGACACTTCCATGACCACTGCCTTACAGCCGTTTTCATACATTTGGTCCATGAGTCTTTGAATGTCCAGGGACTGAGGTGTAGTCATCTCTGAGAAGGTGAA
>JAQXRN010000047.1 GCA_029218545.1 Bacillota bacterium
TTAATACCTCATCAAGCTCATGGCAACTTCTGTTACTCAGGTTTCCCCTGCCATTACCCGATGCTGAAAGCTTCTTGCCGGCCTTCTCCATCTTTTCCAGAACTGCGACCTTAGCCTTTGAATTGCATTTTTTTGCTTCAATGGCCGCCGCAAGCCCCGCCGGACCTGCACCAACTATGACAATGTCGAAATCTCTTCTCATACTCTATATCCTGTTATTCATCTCCATTATTATCTGAAGAGGAGTCTGCCGCATTAATACCGGTCGGTCTTGGCGCAAGAGCGTAATCCAATTCTTCTTCAGGTGTCTCTTCAATAACGGCAATATTAGCTTTAGCTTCCTTGGCAGCCTTAACCGCTTCCTTAACTGCTTCACGAGCAGCATCTGCCTCTTCGATGGCTGCAACGAGCATTTCTTCCTTAGTCATAAGCAGCTTGTTCTTTACAACGATAATTGTACTTGCAACCATGACAAGATTCATGCCCTGCGTTATCAGGCATACACCTACAAGTGACGCAACTGAAACAGAAAGAAGGCTTTCGTTAAAGTACATGCACAATCCAACAAGCAGATTGAGTGCTCCGATAAGTACATGTCCATAGAAGAAATGATTTTTGCAGTCAATCTTCTCCCATGCTCTAACAAGATTACGAACGCCTATGGTAATAACCCACACCCCAAATACAAGCGGAACTGTCGCATCCGCAGATAATTTATTGAAAATAATCAAAAATCCGATAATGAACATTACAAGTCCATCAATTAATACCCATTTGTTGTCTTCTTCTACCCCTCTGTAACTCTTGTAAGAAAGGCATTCAATGACACCGGCAACCATGAATAATAATCCAATTACAAAGGCTACTGACAAGAAAGTGATGCCACCGTTAAAAATCATAAACAGTCCGGCAAGCCAAAAAAGCCCACCCATAATCATATTTAATGTTCTCACTATATCTGTCCTCCTAATTACCATGACATTATACCTTGAATAAGCCTTTTAAGTCAAGAAAAGAGGGGTTTCTTTCACAAAAACAACATAAACATAGTACTAATATTGACTTTTTTTTGCATAATATAATAAAATATTCATAGAAAGAGGCAATTACAAGATAATTTTAGAGGTAATTAATGTATGGGCGCAAATGACAGGGACAGAGTTATTCTACACTGTGACATGAACGGTTTCTTTGCCTCAGTTGAACTGCTTAACCATCCTGAATTGAAGGATGTTCCCATGGCAGTCAGCGGAGATCCCGACAGTCGTCATGGAATAATTCTGGCAAAAAATCAGCATGCAAAAGAATACGGCGTTGTAACCGCAGAAACCATCTGGCAGGCAAAAAAGAAGTGTCCCGGCCTTGTTTTGGTGCGTCCTCACATGTCCCAGTACAAGGAATACTGCACAAAGATAAACGCTATATACCAGCGCTTTACCGACATGGTTGAACCCTTCAGCATAGATGAGTCATGGCTTGATGTGACTGCCAGCCAAAGACTCTTCGGAAGCGGCAGAGAAATCGCCGATAACATAAGAGAAACCGTAAAAAATGAGCTTGGCCTGACATTAAGTGCAGGAGTATCCTTCAACAAAACCTTTGCAAAGATGGGAAGCGAATACAAGAAACCTGACGCTACCACAGAAATCACAAGAGAAAACTATAAGAATCTGTTATGGCCTCTTCCTGCCGGTGAACTCTTCGGAGTTGGCAAGGCCACATCTCAGAAACTGGCAAAAGCAGGAATAAAAACCATAGGCGATATTGCTATGGCAGACAAAAAATATCTCACCGCCTTGCTGGGAAAGGCCGGAACAGTTATCTGGGAGCATTCAAACGGCATAGACGATTCTCCTGTTTCACTTTATACAGAAAGAGAACCCGTTAAATCAGTAGGGAACGGCATTACTTTTAAAAGAGACCTTGTTACAAATGATGATATTGCTGTTGCAGTTAAGGCCCTTTCCGACACTGTTGCAGGCCGCCTGAGAAGCTATGGCTTAAAGGCATGGGGCATCAAGGTTGATATAAAAGATCCGTATTTTAAAGTCATTTCTAGGCAGAAACAGCTTCTTTCTCCTACATGGCTTTCCCAGGAAATTTCAAGCAACGCCATAGAAATTATAAATTCGTCATGGCATCAGGGATCCCCTATAAGAATGCTGACCATAACAGGCATAAACCTGACCGATGAGCTAAAGGAGGAACAGCTCAATCTTTTTGATAGCGATATAGAAGATAGGGACAAGTCCGAAAAAATGGAATTTACCATGGATGAAGTGCGCAAAAAATACGGAACCGACGCAATCGGATTTGCATCGGCTATAAAAAACGATTTATTCTGAGAATTCCCTGACAATCGGCTCAATGTACTTTCTGTCAACGAGGTTTACACCGTTTTTGACTGCATCCAGAAGAAATCTGTCATCATCGGTAAGCTGGCTGTCGCCTTTGCTTTCAAGCATTTTCTGCATCATTTTCATGATGCCTGCATCGATACCCTTGATTTCCTCAGGCTTATAATTACCCGGGCAATAATAACATGTCATTCTTTCAACATTTGCCTTGTCAAAATTGATTTCTCTAAGCTGAATTCTGCTTTCTTTGTTCATGACATTGAGCCCCACGGCAAATACGACGATTTTCTTGTCCTGAAGCTTTCTCATATTCTTCTTGATGAGATCAAAGCCCATTATTCCGCCTGCCTGTACATGACCTCCGTATATTATATTGTCATAATTGTCAAAATCTTTTTTGGAAAAGTCAGCCTGTGCTATAACAGGGCATTGCAATTCTTCTCCTATCCATTCTGCATACTGCCTGGTGCTTCCATGTTTGCTCTTATATATTACTACTGTTCTTTCCATATCCTTTTCCCCAAAAAACATATCACTTTTATTTGCTTAGAACATCTACAAGATCATAGAGTTCATCGTTAAAGCATCTCGGCATGGCTAGAGCTTCAGCCAGGTCATAGGCAACTATATTGCCATTAACCGTACCTATTGCCTTACTTTCGGATTCTTCACGAAGGAGTTCTATAGCCTTCGCAGCACATCTTGTTGCAAGCATTCTGTCATCAAGTGTAGGGCTTCCGCCTCTCTGAAGGTATGAAAGAACTACCAGCTTTGTTTCTTTTCCTGTGCGCTCCTCAATAATCTTTACCAGCTCGTCGCTTGGAGTAGGTGTTCCTTCTGCCTTGATAATTATGCTGTGAAGCTTGCCTCTGTTGCTTCCTTCAATAATCTTTCTGCAGACATTGTTGATATCCTCTTCCTTTTCCGGGAGAAGCACACATTCTGCACCGCCTGCTACCGCCGAATAAAGAGCAATATCGCCGCAATGTCTTCCCATTACTTCGATTACACTTGTCCTGTCGTGAGCTGAAGAGGTATCTCTTATCTTGCTTATTGCGTCGAGAACTGTACTTACAGCCGTATCGAATCCGATGGTAAAATCGGTATAATTCAGGTCATTGTCGATGGTTCCCGGAAGACCCATGACCTTGACTCCTCGTTTGGAAAGGTCCAACCCCCCTCTTAAAGACCCATCTCCTCCTATTACCACGAGGCCTTCTATTCCAAAGGTTTCAAGGATTTCAACAGCCCTGTCCTGCCATTTTGCCTCCCTGAAACGCTCACTTCTGGCTGTCTTGAGTAGAGTTCCTCCTCTATGGAGAATATCTCCTACTGAATTTCTGTCCAGCATCTTGAGCTCGCCATCCAGCAAGCCCTCATATCCTCTTTCAATTCCCCACACTTCAAAACCTGCATCTATTCCGCATCTCACTGCAGCTCTAATTGCGGCATTCATGCCGGGAGCATCTCCACCGCTGGTTAATACACCTATTTTCTTCATTGCTTATTCCCCCTATATCTACATCTTTACATTTTCCTGTCCTACAATGGCAATCAACTGATTTCTAAGAGCTTCCGTTGATTCTGCCCACAAGCTTCTATCGGTTTTCAAGGTCTTTCCATCAGGCATATAAAGTAGCACCTGATGATCTCCCTTATGACGCTGCAGGGTAAACTTTATCTGATCCAAGGTAATTGCTGCATCGACATCGGCCGGTATTTTCACCTTAATAAGGCCTGCCGGCACATCCCTTTTTTCTGCTTTCTGCTCAGCATCGTCTAATAACATTATGTTGTCTGCAAGAAGCTTTGGTGCCTCATCTTCCTTAAAGTTTACAGTACCTGAAATGGCTATTACATTATCCGTCTGCAGCAGTGACGCACACTTTTCATACACATTAGGAAAAACGACAACTTCTGACACTCCATAAAGGTCTTCAAGAACTGCAAAGGCCATCATTTTGTTGCTCTTTGTAATCAAAGTCCTCTTGGAAGTAACCATTCCTGCCATTGTGGCCTTCATTCCATCCTTAATGGCAGAGCTGCCGTTCATCAGGGCTTCCGGTTCACCTGCATGGTTCAGTTCCTCAGAAGTGATGGTGGCAATTTGCTTCATCCTATCTGCATAGTCGTTAAGAGGGTGATCGCTGATATAAACGCCCAGCATTTCCTTTTCCATAGCAAGGGAAATGTCTTTGGAAAAGTCTGAAACATTAGGCAACGTTCCGACGGAACTACCGCCAAGTTCCTCTCCACCAATATCGAAAAGCGACATCTGTCCCTCAAGGTTCTTCTTGCTGCTGTTTTGAGCAGATTCCACCAGGCCCTCGTATACGGTCATCATGGCAGCTTTGTTATCTGAAAGGCAACTGCAGGCACCTGATTTGATCAGGCTCTCTATTGCCTTCTTGTTAACCTGGCTAATATCGAGCTGCTCAATAAATGAAAAAATGCTGGATGGCTGACCTTTCTCTTCTCTCGCCTTGATGATGGCTTCAATTGCATTCTCACCCACATTTTTTATTCCCATGAGTCCAAAGCGAATCTTGCCGTCTTCAACGCTGAACTTCTTCTGGCTCTTGTTTACACAAGGCGGCAGAACTTCTATGCCCATCTCGCTGCAGTTTCTTATATATTTAGGAATCTGATTTGCATCTCCCATTACGCTTGTCATAAGGGCTGCCATAAATTCAACGGGATAATGAAGCTTCAGATAGCCTGTCTCATATGCAACAACTGCATATGCCGCAGCATGACTCTTGTTGAAGGCATACTGGGCAAAGCTTACCATATCGTTAAAAATCACTTCAGCTGCTGCTTCAGGAATTCCTCTTCTAACACAGCCTTCTATTTCTACATTGCCATCTTTATCAGTCTTTCCGTGTATGAAATACTGCTTTTCTTCAAGCATCACATCCATCTTCTTTTTGGACATGGCACGGCGTACAAGGTCTGATCTTCCATAGCTGTAACCGCCAAGATCTCTTACAATCTGCATAACCTGTTCCTGGTAAACAAGGCATCCGTATGTTACATCAAGAATCGGTGCAAGCGCCTCATGTACGTATCTGATAGCACCCGGATTCTTCTTGTTTTCAATATATTTCGGAATAGAATCCATTGGGCCGGGTCTGTAAAGGGAAATCCCCGCAACAATATCTTCAAAACATGTTGGCTTAAGGTTTTTCATAAACTGAGTCATGCCCTGGCTTTCAAGCTGGAATACCCCTTGAGTGTTGCCCTGGGCAATCATTTCATAAACGCCCTCGTCATCATATCCCATCTTTGAAAAATCTATGGTGACTCCATGATTTTCCTTAATAAGTTCCAGAGCATCTCTTATAACGGTCAGGTTTCTAAGACCCAGAAAGTCCATTTTTAAGAGCCCCAGTTCCTCTATGGTGGTCATGGTGAACTGAGTCGCAGGTCCCTTATCTGAAAGGTACAGGGGTACATATTCGTCGATAGGAGCCTTTGAAATTACTACACCCGCTGCATGAGTAGACGCATGACGAGGCATACCTTCCACAGCTCTTGCCATGTCCAGAACCTCTCTTGCCTTAGGGTTTTCCTCATACATTGCCTTAAGCTCCGGATTTGTTTCAAGAGCCTTATCGATGGTCATACCGAGATCAAAAGGAATAGCCTTGGCAATCATATCCGTTTCCGCATAGCTTACATCCAGAGCCCTTCCAACGTCTCTCACAGCCTGTTTTGCCTTCATAGTACCAAAGGTAATAATCTGACAAACTTTCTCTTCACCATATTTTCTCGTTACGTAGTCGATAACCTCTGGCCTTCTTTCATAGCAGAAGTCAATATCGATATCCGGCATGCTTACACGCTCAGGATTTAAGAATCTTTCGAAAATAAGGTTATATTTTATCGGGTCGATATCTGTAATCTTCAAACAGAATGCAACCAGGGAGCCTGCAGCAGAGCCTCTGCCCGGTCCCACCATTATGCCGTTTTCCTTAGCGTAGTTTATAAAATCCCAAACAATCAGGAAGTACTCCACATATCCCATGGATTCAATGGTATTCAGCTCATAATCAAGCCTTTCCTCTAAATCTTTGCCCGGATTGTCTCCATATCTTTCAATGAGACCCTTGCGGCACAGTTCTCTAAGGTATTCTCTGTTTTCCTTACCATCGGGAGCAATAAACTCCGGCAGGTGATACTGTCCAAACTCAAATTCAACATTGCATGCGTCCGCAACGATCTGGGTATTGTCTATAGCTTCAGGAAGGTAGGCAAAAACCCTTCGCATCTCATCCTCACTTTTGAGGTAAAACTCATCGTTTGGAAAGCGCATTCTGTTTTCATCGTTTATACTGGTAGCTGTCTGAATTGCCAAAAGCACATCGTGAGCCTTTGCATCTTCCTTTCTAACATAATGAACGTCATTGGTGGCAACCATCTTCACATTGAGCTCTCTTGCTATGTTAATGAGCTGCGGCTTGATCATAGCCTCTTCTTCAAGACCCTGATCCTGAATTTCAATAAAGAAATTTCCTTCACCAAAGATATCAAGTAGTTCTTCTGCTTCAGCTTTTGCCCCCTCATAATCTCCTCTCAGGAGCTTGTTCTGCACATTACCTGCAAGGCATGCGGAAAGAGCTATAATCCCTTCACTGTGCCTGCGCAGAACATCTTTGTCTATTCGTGGCTTGTAATAATATCCCTTGATATATCCTTGAGATACAATTTTAATCAGATTCTTATAGCCCGTCTCATTTTTTGCAAGCAAAACGAGATGTCCCTGATACTTGTCCTTGTCAGGCTCCTTATCAGTCATCTTTCTTGCTGCCGTATATACTTCACAGCCTATTATAGGCTTGATTCCCTGTTTTTTGCACTCTTTATAGAAGTCTATTACACCAAACATAGCGCCATGGTCAGTGATTGCAATGCTTTCCATTCCCAGTTCCTTGGCTCTTGCAACAAGGTTCTTTATCCTGGCCGCACCATCAAGCAAGCTATATTCAGTATGTACATGTAAATGTGTAAAAGCCATACCTTTGCCTCCTTCATAGTATTTTAACACAGCAATTCATAAAGTAAAAGAACAACATGTAAAGTTGCTGCTCCATAAACGTGTAAACTTAGCACTTTACTGCCTTGAAAAAACTTCTTTCATGTGTTAAACTCGATTAAATCGAAGGGAGATTATTATGCGAATATTTAAATGTATCGGAATTACAATCTTGGTGCTTATTCTAATTTTTCTTATGTACGCTGCATATGTATTTCTTAGCTACTATAGACTTGACGATAATCTGGAGCTGGATGTTGCAGCACCGGCTATCGGCACATCTTCTGAAGATGGTGATGCTCCTGATTCCAAAGTTCCTCTAAATACAGAGCTTGATGTGACCTCCTGGAACATAGGATTTGCAGCTTATACCGATGACTTTACCTTCTTTATGGATGGAGGAGAAGAATCAAGAGCCAGATCTGAAGAGTCGGTCCTTGAAACCATGAAAAAGATAACCGAGTATCTAAACTCCTTCAATTCAGATTTTCATCTGATTCAGGAGGTTGATACCGATTCCACAAGATCTTATCATGTTAATCAATATGACCTGATATCAGAAGCCTTTGCAAAACAATATAAGACCTTCGCCCAGAACTACGATTCACCTTATCTGATGTATCCGATTCTGCAGCCTCATGGAAAGTCAAAGGCGGGCATCGTAACACTGTCCGATTATGTCATAACAGATGCAATAAGAAGGAGTCTTCCTATTCAGGAGGATTTTGGAAAGCTTATCGATTTGGACCGCTGTTACAGCATAAATCGTATTCCATGCCAAAACGGAAAGGAACTGGTGCTTGTCAATGTGCACCTTTCAGCATATACCACCGATCATACCATTGCAGACCAGCAGCTTGAGGTTCTGTATGAGGATTTAATTAAAGAATATGAAAAAGGCAATTATGTAGTATGCGGAGGAGATTTTAATAAAGATTTACTGGGAGATTCCTCTAAATACTTTGGAGTTCCAAAGGAAGAAGGCTATAGCTGGGCAGAAAGCTTCCCGATGGATTCTGTCCCTGACGGATTCACCCTTGTTTCTTCGGTAGATGATGAAAACCCTGTTGCCAGCAGCCGTCTTGCCAACATGCCATGGGATCAGGCAAAGGATTTTCAGATTACTTTAGACGGCTTTATAGTTTCAGACAATATTCAGGTCCTTGAATGCAAAGTCCTTGACCTTAAGTTTGAGTGTTCCGACCACAATCCTGTAAACCTGAGATTTACACTTAAATAACAAAGCAAAAACCACTATAGATTGGCATTTCATAATACAGCCCGTAGTGGTTTTATTATTTCTCCTTTATTCTATATATTCTTTTAGATACGAATAATAATCATGGTCAAGTACCAGAGTTGAATAGTTGAACATATCCTGAACCTCTTTATCCATCTCCTCAACATATATTTCATCAGAAACCAGAAGTTCTTCTCTGGTTCCTCTCTCGCTAATCCAGTTCTTATCCTTAAGGACAACCAGACCTTCCTCAGGAGAGAAGATATCTCTACCCATAAGCAGCCTTGAGTCGTATTCTATGCCGAACATATTGAGTAGTGTTGGCAAAATATCCATGCTGCAGCACAGCTTATCTACAGATTCACCTTCCATTCCTGGTGTCCAGAGTATAAAAGTATTACGGAACAATTCATACGTTGTATCTATGTCATGGCCTCTGAACTCGCTTATCTCATCATCGGTCAAACCATATGGATAATGGTCTGCCGCTATGGCGATGACGGTATCTTCAAGAACCCCTGCTGCATCCAATCGCTCAAGCAGCAATTCCATACTGCGATCAAATTCAATCTGGGTTGCCATATATGCCCTGCAGGCATCGGATTTATTCATATCCTCTACCAAATGCCTATTTTTCATAGCCATTTCATTGCCGTAGAAATTATAATTCATGTGTCCGCTTACAGTCAGATAATACACATTAAAAGGTGCGATAGTGCCATCAGCTCCCGGGGTAAGATAATCCTCAGTAGTTTTATCAACCATCTCTATATCCGACTCAGGCCATGTGTTTGCAAAGCGGTACTCTCTTCCTTGTCCCTTAAACTCATAACCCAGATTAGGATGTGAAACATCCCTGTTATAATAAGTAACGCTGTGGTTGTGATATGCCTTTGAAACATAACCTTCTCTAAGGAAAGAATTCCCCAGTGTAAACGGCAGATAATTGTTTGAAGATTTCTTCATGGACCATACGCCCGGTTTTGGCACAAGTCCCTGCAGATTGACATATTCTCCGTCAATGGTACTCACTCCCCAGATTGGATTATAGAAGTTGTTAAAGGAATATCCCTCCTTCTGTAATTTGTATAAGGTTGGCGTGTATTTCTCATCAATAGCAAAATCCGAAAAGCTCTCTGCAGTTATGAATATCAGGTTTTTCCCCTCAAATACTCCTGTTTTGTCATTCTGCCTAGTTGGGGTTTTACCTGAGAAGTATGCGTGCATAGACCTTATTGTTTCGTCTTCTTCCTCCTCGTAAAGCTTCTTAAAATCAATATCCTTAATAATATTGTCATCAGGCTCTGGCGGAACTTCCTCTTCTATTACATCAAGCTTCGGATTATAACCAAAGATCAGGCGATATGTGTCAACAGCTGATGCAGCCATCAATCCGCAGCTTTCAGCATAACCTTGTATTTCTCCGATGTTTCTTATCTTC
>JAQXRN010000048.1 GCA_029218545.1 Bacillota bacterium
ATAATGGCAGGCGACAGACCATATGTGTTTGTAAAGCACTTCTATGCTTCAGCTTCTTTAATTGGAGCCGTCGCATATGTAATAATTCACCCATTAATTGGAACGGTCCCATCCATGTTCATAGGAACAGGGTTGATAATCACATTGAGATTATGTGCTGCACGTTTCAGATGGAGCCTTCCAAAGCCGGAATAACTTGCGTAACAGTCCTCTAAATAAAATCAAGCCCTCTACCACAAGTAAGGTAAAGGGCTTTTTAATTGAATAATCTACTATTCTTTTTCTTCTATCTGTTCTTTTTTTACATCTTTAAATACTTCAGGATTTATATACTTTCTTCCAAAGATAAAGAACAATAGCAGCAGTACGATAGCAGCAATAAATGCATATAATATTACAATGATTTCGCCTGATTTTGCAGTCAGAAGGTTCTTCTGTTCTTCATCATCAACATACCACTTAAACTCAACTTCTACAGGGGTATTCTCATATCTGTCGTCAACACCTGCATCAAAGTAAAAGGTCATTTCATATCTGGTGTCGTTCTTTTTTGAAGCATTTCCAATCTTTAACTGCGGAATAACCTTATCATCCAGATTTTTAAGGCTGTCCTCCACTAATATCTTATTGTTTGTTTTATCAAACACTTTTAGTTTCAGAGCTTCTTCAACACCATCAGATGCCTTCTTAACATTCATTACAAGGTTAAGGTTCATATCCGTTTCATGATTAAGCCTCACAATATAAAATGCCTTTTTGGTTTCATCCTCATCAAGGCCCTCAAAGCTGACTGTATCTACCTGCTCAACTTGTTTTCTCTTTATTTCCAGTGAAATCTGCTCTGAAGCATCATCAGAGAAATACTGGTCCACCATATCAGTGGCATTTCCGCTCATGCTAAGTCCTACGGCTGCACAAATCAGAACTAAAATTACCATAATCAGGCATCCGCTAACACCTGAGGATTTTTTTCCTTTGCTCTTCATACAAAGTCCCTCCTTATAATATTTTCTCTCTTGCTGTAATAACCTTCATGCTCTCTATTATATCTTGATGTTTTACGTTTCTCGGCTCGAACTTCATAACATTAAATGCAAACTGCTGCATTATGCCTGCAGCAAAGGGCGATATCAACGTGCCAATTCCGAGGGGACCTCCCAGAATCCATGCGATGATAAGTACCGCGGACAGAATTAGTATGTTAACACTACCCATTGAAAGCTTGTGAAGTCGACGGGCCAAAGCAACCTGAAAAGCGTCTCTCGGACCGCAGCATAGACCTGCCTTCATATAAATGTACTGCGAGAAACCCGCTATAAAAAAACCAATAATCAGCATCAACATTCCTACCAATAGATTGTCCTGTTTAGGCACCAGATCTATCCAGTTCAGCAGGTCCACAGTCTTACCTACCACTATTGCGTCGAGGACAGTTCCTATGCCTATCTTTTCCTTTAAAAGAAGGTCAATTCCGATGATGGTAAAAGAAATAATGATGTTTGCAGTCCCATACAATATCCCAAGCTTATCGGCAAGTCCAAGACTAAAAGCATCCCATGGATCAACGCCAATATTTGCCTGTATTATAAGGTATGTACCAAAAGCAAATGTCATAAGACCAAGTATTGCAAAAAATGAATTTTTTAAAATGTCTAAAGTACTATTATTCATTGTCTCGTTTTCTCAAAGGTATTTTTAAAATCACAATAGATATTATACTATTGCCTAAAGCAAAGGTGCAATAGATTTAAGCAGAATGCCCATAAGTTTGACTATGAATTTCTCATTCTTTAGCTTTTCAACAGTCACAAGTTTGCATTTTTTAACAGTCTCATTAAAGTCTTCTTCTATTTTCTCTATACACGAAGTACCTGACATATATGTAGCGCATTCGAAGTGATGGTACAAGCTTCTATAATCAAAGTTTATTGTACCTACAATTGCGCTGCTGTCATCACTTACGCAAACCTTTGCGTGTACAAATCCGGGAGTATATTCATATATTTTTACTCCTGATTCAATCAATGACTTATAATGTGTTTTAGCAAGTGCATATGGCATTTTTTTATCAGGTACACCCGGCATAATGATGGAAACCTCTACGCCTCTTTCGGCTGCAAACTTTATTGCCGTCTCCATTTCACCATCAAGAATCAGATAAGGAGTCATAATGTGGACATATGTATGGGCCCTGTTAAGCACATCCATGTATACACGCTCCCCAAGCTTGTCGTCATCTAATGGGCAATCTCCGTATGGAATAACAAAACCTCTTGCCTTTTCAACAGGATGGGTAGGATAGGAAAGGTATTTATTGTAATCCAATTCTTCTGAATCCACATTCCACATCTGCATAAACATAAGGGTAAAACTCTTCACAGCTTCCCCTTTAAGCATCACTGCAGTGTCCTTCCAGTGTCCGAATCTTTCAACTTCATTTATATACTCATCTGCCAGATTAACACCACCGTTAAAGGCTGTATGCCCATCTATAACAAGAATTTTGCGATGGTCTCTATAATTGTAATATGTTGATACGAAAGGCTTTGCAGGAGCAAAGACCTTACATTTTATACCCAGCTTTTCAAGCCTGTTTTTGTAGTCTCTTGTAAGAGTTGTATACTCACATGTACCATCATACATAACTCTCACATCTACACCTTCTCTAACCTTACGGGCAAGAATTTCAAGGATTTTACCCCACATTATTCCTTCATCGATGATAAAGTACTCCATAAAAATGAAATTCTCTGCCTGTTCAAGCTGAATAATAAGTTCTTCAAATTTCTTTTCTCCCGATGGAAAATATTTTATATCTGTATTTTTATATGCGGGATGGCACCCGCTTCTATTAATGTATTTTGCAAGAGCAACTGTTTCAGGTTTTTCTACTGCAATATCTTCAATTACTCTCTGATTCTGAGGAATGAAATGGTCTGTTTCTCTAATAATCTTTGCCATCCTGTTTTTTAGCGCCCTATGTCCAAAATCCGTCTGAGTATACCATAGCATGGCAGCACCAAAAACAGGTGACATCATTATAAGAACAAGCCAGGTTATCTTGGCCGTAGGATTCATTCTGCTATTTATCAGATAAAGCACCATGATTGCTGTAAAAGCAGTTGTACTTCCCAGATATTGAGGCAGAAAGCCTTCAAACCACTTAAACACGC
>JAQXRN010000049.1 GCA_029218545.1 Bacillota bacterium
ACTTCCATCCCCTGCCACTGTTCCACTTGATACAGTTTTCATGCTGTTCTGATCGAATGTTGCTGCATATGTGTATCCCGCATAGCTCTTTGCAGTGGCATTTACAGTAGTATCTGTCGTTCCTGTTAGGTTTTCAACATCACTAGTTACCAGAGTGGCACCTGTACCATCAGCATTTACTTTGTAATGATTTACAGTATATGTGGTATCAGTATCTGGTACATAATATAGATTTAACACTAAACTACCATCACCTACAACTTTACCACTTGATATTGTTTTCATGCCATTATGGTCGTATGAAGCTTTATATGTGTAACCTACATATTCCTTTGAAGAAGCATTTACTGTACAATCTGTAGTTCCTGCTTTTTCTTCACTATCTGCTACAGAAGACGATGTGCCCGCGGCATTTACTTTGTGGTGTTTTACAGTATACTTTGTGCTGGTATTCGGTGTGTAGTATAGTTTTAATACTAAGCTTCCATCCCCTGCCACTGTTCCACTTGATACAGTTTTCATACTGTTCTGATCGAATGATGCTGCATATGTATATCCTGCATAGCTCTTTGCAGTGGCATTTACAGTAGTATCTGTCGTTCCTCGTAAGTTTTCAATATCCGATGTTACGAGAGTGGCGCCTGTACCATCAGCATTTACTTTGTAATGATTTACAGTATATTTGACATCTGTTCTCGCCTTGAACCTTGCGTAATAGGTCTTTCCATCTGTTGTCACCACAGGGTTGATAACTTTTTCATCTGTAGTATCAATATCTGCCGTAATTTTATTAGCATTGTTATCTGCTTCATCATACCATCCAACAAATTCGTAACCAACTTTTGGGTATGCCTTGGATTTAACCTTTTGACCACTAACAGCATTAGCTGAGTTAGAGCTCAAGGAGGCATAATTGTTATCATCAGCAAGGTCAGTCAGAGTGCCATCTTTATTGACCAATTGCATTTTAAAATTTGTTGTTAAAAACTGTTCATATCTTGCATAATATTTTGCATCTCGCGTAATTGCATACCTGATGGTTTTGCCATCGTTACAAATCATGCTATCAGGAACTCTGTTTCCAGCTTCATCATACCATCCAACAAGGGCATAATATGAACTGTTTGAAGCTGTGGAGCTGACAACCGTACCTACACCTTCGTTATAGCTTGTATGGTCTAGAAGCGGAACCTTACGTTCATAGTCATCACCATCCCCCAAGTCTTCCCATATGCCATTAATTTTAATCTGTCTTATATAACGCTGTGATAGTTTCTTAGAGAAACGTGCATAATATGAATTTATATCTTCTTTTCTCTCAACAAACTTCAATTCTGTGCTGGCAGTAATCTGGTTACCGTTCTTATCATACCAGCCATCAAAATAATATCCTTCCCTTGCCGTAGCTGTAGCTATAACGGTCTCATTAGTACCTGCGAAATACGCCTTAGCACCATTTCCGTTATATGAATCGTCGTAATTTTCGTTCGGTACACTAATGCTTGTGACAGCTACACTTCCACCCGCATCAGATTCAGTATAACCTGTCCCTGAATTAGTCTGCGGAATAAAGGTCTGTCTCCATCTCCACTGTGCCACAAGTGACAGTCCGATAGCATTATCATCATATTTTTTCTCTGCACTTGTCGGCCAATTGGCACCCCCAGTTGTAATAGTCGGCTCCCCAAAGGAATCATCATTTTCTATTACTACGAAATTCTGGGTTGTAAGTACACTTTCTCCTCCGCTGCTCTGCCGATAATTGCAGGCAATACTATGGGTTGCTGAAAGAAGAACACCGGCTCCGTTATCATCAAACAGCTGCCATCCCATAAACTTCCAATCATCAGTTTGCCCTTCAGGTTCATGAGATTTGTATGGGTTAACATAAACAACACCATTATCATCAGTACTCGGCTTAAAACTATATACATTATCCGGCTCTAAAGGATTATTGGATCCGGAAGGTGTGCATAAATATGGCTTTCCTCCATTTACATCATAAGTTATAAGTGGACTTTTAATAAACACAAAGTGCAAGTCAACGGCACTTGTAACATTTGGCAAGCTATATGTATATATTATATTTCTTGATTCATCAATATCTTTTGTCCATTCCGGATTATCTTTTACCTTAATAAATTGGGTTTGACCGCTTCCAGAAGAAGTCTGAGCAGTATAATATACACCCGCAAAAGTTACATTATTAACATCTCCCGCAGTAACCTTTGCATGAATACGAAGGGGCTGTCCGTCTGGGACATATGTCGACACATTGTTATCAACGGTAATAGCATGTCCTGTTGAAGAACCCTCCCCACCTAGCGACCCATCACTGCTTCCTACAACCGCGCTACCATTTGGCGTTGTACTTCCTGTAAGCGAGTGATATAGCCTAAAATTAACACCATCCAGAAAATTTCCGTACGTCGGGTTTGCTATTCCGGTGCTGTTAGTTGGCATGTTTTCTACTGAAGTAAAAGCAAATATGGTCTGGAGCTGGCCGGAAGGCACAGAATAAAGATAATATTTGCTCAGATCCACTCCACCTCCTCCACCTGACAATGAAGAACCTGCTTCGGCATTCAAACCATAATGAGTCCAAGGATTTTCTGTTATTCCGGTTCCTGCTTTGTGATCAGTCATAATCCATATATGCCACTTTTCCGTATAAACGGAGCTTGGCTCCATACTGAAAGGCTGGTTATCCTGATTATCCTCAAAGGAACCATTTTCTGCGAATTTCTTACTATAAAGGATTATTGCTTTTCCATCGTTGGCAAGTCCAACATTTTCTGTTACAGACCCAATTTTGCCTGTAGCCTTTAGCCATTCAACCATCTGCATCATCTGATCTTTACCATATTTATATCCGGTTCTCAAGGTCGGATTTTGAGATGAAAGATCAGAGCTTTCATAGCCTTCACCCCAATTTTTACTTGGAGACACACTCTGATTAGGTCCAATAATAAGAGCCATGGTATCACTTGCCGTTCTTGCACCATGATCCAGCCCCCATTCATACAAGCTGGAAGGCTCAGTATTAACCACCTGATATAATGTGCTCTCTTCGTCAGCATTGAGTTCAGCCCCTTGTTTTCCATCAGAAGGCTTCAATGTTGCGCCACTAACGTAGGTTCCGGTATTTTGTCTAAATAATTCTATCATACCGTTGATTCCATTAGTGTTATATGCTGTGGTATTCCAATAAGGCACTGCTGACTTATCAAATTGTTTATAAGTTCCTGAAAATTCAGGTTCTTCAAAGCTTCCATTCAGTAGCTTGCCGCTGGTACCACCGGCACCCTTTGCTGTCATCACACCGAAAGGTAAATTAACCATTACGATTAATATTGAGAGAAATATTGCTAAAAATCTATTTTTTTTTGAAATATTCATATCTGAGATTCCTCCATAATGCTTAACCGTGATCTATATTCAAAATGCTTATTTCCCCACTATTAACTTTATATTATATCACTTTTTCCTTATTTTTGCAATTATTTTCCTTTATGTATGATAATGCCGTTATTTGTCACCGTAATGCATATTGTAATTATTACTCATGTCTGGTAAATTCCTCAATGAATTTATTTATAAATGTTTCACTGTCCATTTCATTGTTCCCAAGGAGAATCTGAAGCATCAGACCGTCGAGCAATGTAAGCACAAGCCAGCCTGAGTACTCTTGGTCACTACCGGGCTTTCTCTCAGCAATAGCGCTTCCAATCGCTTTCCTAAATGTACTGTATCTCTCAATTAGTCTGTTTTTTACCCTTTTATTGCCGTCTATGGCATCAACCGTAAGGTGAAGTCTAAGTCCACCTGCAGGGACAAATGCACCTCGTGACAGAACGTAGCGCAGAAGTCTTGGTAGAGACGTATCCTTTTCCTTATTCTCCATCCACGCTATAAGCTCATCATACATGCCCATCAGATATCCGTCTGCAACATCATAAAGCAATTCGTCTTTGGTTTTGTAATAATAGTAGACGCTGCCCTTTGCAATTCCTGACCTGGCAGCTATTTCTGCAAGGAGCAAACCTTTACTGGATATTCATTACAAGAATGCATGATCCTGCTGAATTCAAGGCATATCATGCAGGAATTCTCGATGCTATCCAGAAGAGCGGTGCTTACATGAGCCACCACCACGGTATCGGCAAGATGTTCGCACCTTGGCTTGAAGGTTTCCTCGGAAAGAATCAGTACGAAGTATTCCGCACTCTCAAAGCACACTTTGACCCTGATAACATCATGAATCCGGGCGGTACATTAGCTTTCGACCTTTCTGAGGAAGAAAAGATTCCTATTGACAAAAGCTTTATGAATAACTAAAAAGATACCCCGGAGGTTTACGTCGGTTCAAACGCTTTCTCCGGGGTTATTTATTTACTGTTTTTCCTTATATTTTTTATAGTTCTATTAATTTTGCTACCTCAGCAAAAGGCTTTTTCATTGCAAATCCTAAAAGCAGAACTAAAATCGTTACTACAAAGAACATTAAAAAAGCTTTTTCTTTGAGTATTTGGAATAATCCACCGTAAATTGCCTGACCTACAGGTGTTGCACACATACCTATACACATTGCACATGATATTACCTTTCCAATGAGATTGTTTGGAACAATCATCTGCAAATACGACATGATTTGAATGGAAAACAGTGTTGCCAGAAACATCATAACAAAACAGCTGACCATAATAATCACATAAGATACAAATGCCTGCATAGGAATCATCAGCGCAAGTCCAATAGGAATAAGTGTTAAAGCATCATAAAGGAGCAATATGTAGCCCTTCTCAGCCTTCATTTTTCTCGCAAGAATGCCTGCACCCATTCCACCGCATAAGGAACCCACTGCCATAACGCCCTCTGCATATCCATAAAGACGATTTGCTGTTTCACTGTCAAAATCAAGAAGCTGCGTTACAATCACGGGCAGACCAATAATCATCAGTGCACTCAAAATCATATTGATCGCTGCAATAGCAAGAGAAAACTGCATAATAACAGGTTTCTGATGCTTCATATAAATAAAACTTTCTTTCAAATCTGCTAGACCAATTGAAAAAATATTTCCCTGAGTTACCTTCTTTTCATAAGGAATCTTTATGAAAATTTCCATAATCGCAGATAACATGAAGCAAATAAAACTTATATGTAGAATAGGTGTAATGCCGAAAAAGCTGAAAAGTGTGCCTCCAATAACAGGACCAAGTAATCCCGAAAATGAGCTGACTAGGTTAATGACTGCATTTCCCTGCATAATATGCTCATTAGAAAGCAACGCCGGAATACTTGCCTGAACGGCCGGCTGATATGCTCCCTGTATCCCATACAAAATAAACAAGGCTGTAAATATCAATGCAACTATATCCATTCTTCCTAAGAGAAAAAGAATGAAAAGAACCAGTACTGACGTCAAAAAATCCAGTGCAACCATGATGTTTCTTTTATTTACACGGTCTGCAAAAATTCCTCCTACCGGTGCTAAAACTATCATGGGAATAAAAGCACAGGCACTTACAATTCCAAATAAAGCTGCCGAGCCGGTCTCACTTAGCAAATACAGCGGTAATGCAAATCTTAAGATAGCATTACCAAACAAAGATATAATCTGACCAACTACTACCATTATAAAGTTTCGATTTTTCATAACATCATTTCCATGGCCGCTTTTTCCCAAGCCATCCATTTTCCTCCCAGTATTCTTTTTCTACAGGTGAAGATCCCCAGCCGTTTTTCTGCATCATTCTCATCATGTTAAAGGTAAACCTTGTTTTTATTCCAACGTGTAATTTGCCTTTTTTGCTTATTTTTGAGGCAATTTTGCTTGTATCCTTATCAATTTTTTCTTTTTTGGATGGCCTTACTCCATCCCAATTCATTGCCTGAACAGCAATTCCATATTTCATGATAGATGGTACACCTAAATAAAACAAAGCATCTTCTACATCTTTCATCGCCGACTTCGGAGAAGCGCCCGCAGAAGTTGATACAATTACCGCACGCTTACTGAACATGCACTTCCTAGGTCTGTGTGACATCCAATAATCAAAAGTTAAATCTATGAATGCTTTCAGCGGTGCCGACACATGCATACAATAGGTCGGTGTTGTTACAATGAGAATATCAGCAGCTTCTACAGCATCAACGATATCCTTTTTCTCCTCATAATAAGGGCAGGACTTTTCATCTTCTATGCATTTATAACATCCCATGCAAAAATGATTCAAGTCCCTTGGGAAGAAGAATTCTCTAATCTCGTTATCACCGTCAATCTTATCGGCAATTTGTCTTCCTATGTGATATGTACTTCCTTTATGATTCTGTCCGTTCAACATTACAATTTTCATATATTCTCCTTGCTTAGCGGTAGTTCATAATATAAAAAATCCGTCCATCCGGTATTCTCTGCAAAACGATTCTGCTTTCCCCGATACTTAAACCCAATGTTTTTATACAAACGCTGGGCAGGAATATTCGATGCTAAAGCATCAAGCCTTATCGCTTTCTTTCGTTTTTTCTTAACAAGAGAAATTATTTCTGCCATCATTCTTTTCGATACACCTTTTCCCTGATATTCAGGAGCTACTGTAAGAATATGCAAGGAAGCCACCTCATCATCATTCAGATTTTGACTCCAGATAATTTCATGATAATCCTCACCTTGATACATTGTAATTGCTGCCATACCTGCAACATTTTGCTCATCCATATACAGATACATTTCTTTTTTGTTCATATAAGATCGGATCATCTCATCTGTAGGATGCTTTCCATAAATCCATCTGGCATGTGTATTCATGTTTTTTGTATGTTTAATTACTTCTATATATTTTTCTCTTACCATGGTAAAATCATCAGCTAATACCAATTGCATGCTTTTTTCACTCCCCTCCTTGGAACATCCTTGCTTGTTTAACTTCTTCATACCGGAAGTAAATCCGTCAAGATTTTTTCCGTTTCTGCCATATCCTTTTCAATTAACGGACGCATGCTATCCTTATACTTTGACAAATCGGCACCTTTTAGGGCTGTCAATATCATTGGAATATACTGCGGCTTTGCCACTCCTATCTGGGCTAGAGCCTTAACACATTGTCTTGAGGTAATCGGTTTTTCATCCGTTATATGGGTAAGAAATTCAGAAATAACCCCATCAAAGCGATTTTCATCATCCCACTGTGCATTTGCTGCAAGTATGTATAATGCTCGATTTCTCACCAATGATTTCGTATGATTAAGAAGTGAAGCAAAATCATCAAAGTATTCGTACCATTCATCCGATTCCTTACTTTCAGATATTATTTTTTCAGACAGAGCACAAGCATATTTATCATCTTTTGCCGTCAGATTCTGTATTATATTCTTTTTGTACATCATAATTACCCGTATACCTTCGCAAAATGTTTAAAATGATTTCTGATTTTTTCCAAGACCTCGGATTCCCTCTCCGGCTGTCTGTCAAATATATGAATTAACAAGGAAACCGGTGCCACAAACTCCAAAGCAAGATATTCGGGGTCGTCCTGCTTCAATACACCTTTATCCATCATAATTTTAAAGGTATCCGTATAATACTCCTGCAGATTTTCCAGATAATAACGTGTCGTCATAGCTGCCACACGTTCATTTCTAAACTGCTCCTTTGCCAATATTCTTCTTATTTTTCGGATTATATCGTCATGCATTGTAAAACAAATTTTTTCCATGGCATTATCAATTAAATCATCCATGTTTTGAGGAAACTCTCCTCCCTTTATTGCAAACCCCTCTTCATAATGAGAAGCAACCAAATCGATGAGAGAATTAAAAATATCCTCTTTCCCCTTATAATGTCTGTAAAGGGATGGGCCTTTAATTCCTGCATTCTCCGCAATCAAGTCTACTCCAATACCGTCATACCCTTTTTCAGAAAAAAGCTCCAATGCTGAATATATTATTCTTTCCTTTGTTGGTATATCTTTCATATGTAATCTCCTAAATGCTAACGTTCGTTCTCTATATTATAGCTAACGACCGTTTTCATTGTCAATATGAACTTTTGTTATGCACTTTTTTCTGGAAAATAAAAAAGCGGGCTATCTCATCATCGAGAGCCCCGCCTTTTGCTATCAGTATTATTCTATGAACAATTGCCCCGGGAGAACAAGCTTCTCTTTATAAGGGAATGCCTTATCGAAAGCTTCCACTTCTTCCTTGTCTACGAAATATCCTTCAGGTGTTGCATATTCACCTGTAATTCCATCCAGGTATCCCGGAATCAGCTCTTTGCACAGAAAGAAAGATGCATCTTCTCCTTCCGGCAGTCCATGATAGCGTATACCAAATGAATCTGCTGTGGAAAAGCCGCTTTTTCCGTAAAAGTCTATATTGCCTTCAAAGCACAGGGCGCCGCAACCCAGCTCTCTGGCTTTTTCTATAGAATAGTCCAGCAGGATTTTGCCATAGCCCTGTCTCTTCAACTCATTTGCTATACAGATAGGTCCCATGGTCATTATCGGAATAGTTCTTCCATCATCAGCTTTTATTTCTGCCCTCATAAAAATGTTCTGACCTATGATTCTGCCGTCAAGTTCCATGACAAAATCAAGTTCATGCACAAATGACTTATCATCTCTGAGCTGATTTAGTACATAGTGCTCCATGCAGCCTGGGCGATATACGTTCCAGAAACTTTCTCTAACCATGTTTTCTACTTCCCGGTATTCTTCTTTTCTTTCTAAACGTATTGTAACATTATTTCTAGCCATCATTTTCTTTCATCCCTTTCTCCAAGGATTCATCTTTTACCGAATCCGTAACATAATGCTTGAAAAAATTATCTATATGTTTTTTCAGAATAGCCATGTAATCCACATTTTCCGGTGCAGCATCAAACATATTGATAAGCAAAAACATGGGGGCATAGTATTCTATGGCAAGTTGTTTGGGATTTTGTTCTTGCAATATGCCTTTTCCAATAATTTCGCGAAACACATCTTCCATATATAAAACAGGTCCCTCGGCAATACACTGGCTGTAAAG
>JAQXRN010000050.1 GCA_029218545.1 Bacillota bacterium
ATTGCAGATTCGGATATCCTCGTTATAGAATCTAATCATGAAGTCAATATTCTTCTCTATGGCTCTTATCCTTATCAGGTCAAGCGCAGGATATTAAGCGATGTGGGTCATCTTTCAAATGAAGCAGCGGGCATGTGCATAACAAGATATCTGAAGAACTTCAGTAAACCAAATGTTCCACATGTGTTTCTAGCCCATCTGAGCAGAGAAAACAATACGCCGCAGCAGGCATATCTTACAGTAAAAAACATACTTGAAGAAGACGATTATTATATAGGAAAACATCTGACGTTGGACGTCCTTGCAGAAAACAAAGTGGGCGACTTGATTGTAATTTAGGAAAAGATAGATGGTGTAAAATATGAAAATTCAGGTTATTTGTATAGGAAAACTAAAGGAAAAATACTGGACTGATGCTGTAAATGAATACAGTAAGAGGCTGTCACGCTTTTGTGATTTAGAAATAACGGAACTGAAGGAGTCCAAGCTTCATGACAAGGCATCGGAAGCACAGGAGCAGGCGGTAATTGAAGAGGAAGGCAAGACTATCTTAAAGCATGTAAAGGATGGCAGCTATGTGATTTCTTTAGAAATTCTTGGCAAAAACCTCACTTCTGTTGAGCTTGCTGAGAAGATGGAGGAACTGCCGCTCATGGGCAAGAGCCATGTGACATTTATCATCGGAGGCAGCCTTGGGCTAAGTAAGGATGTGAGCAAAAGGGCTGATTTTAAGCTTTCCTTTTCCAAGATGACATTCCCACATCAGATGATGAGAGTAATTCTTCTTGAGCAGGTCTATAGGGCATTCAAGATTAATAAGAATGAAGCATATCACAAATAGAATAAGCAATAAAGAAACCGGTGCCACGGTTGGCACCGGTTTTACAGTGATAAGAGTACGTTGATTCTAAAATAAGTATTGTCCGATTCCCATGTGCAGTTGCCATAATATCTGCTTGCAATGCTCTGAATGCTGCTGACACCGAAGCCGTGCATTTCGACATCTTCAGTTTTGGTAGTAACGAGATTGCCTGATTCGTCAATTTCGATCTTATTGCTTGAGCTGTTTTCGCATCTTATTACAAGTTTGTCTGCTGCAGGAAAGCAAACAAGATTTATATATCGCTTTCGATCAGCTTCAACGTTTTTAGCTGCTTCAAAGGCATTCTGCAGACAGTTTCCGAGAATTATACAAAGGTGAAGGGTGCTCACCTTTTTTTCTTTAGGAAGAACAACTTGACATTCGAAGTCAATTCCTTCCTGTTGGCACAATTCTGAACAGCTGGCAAGAATGGCATCGATTTCGGGAACCTTACTCCAGACAGGAAGTGTTTTAGGCATTTCATCGGAAAGCGTACTAAGGAACTTTTCGATTCCCTCAAAATCGCGTTTTTCGTTCAATGCTGTAAGGCCTGTAATGATGTACTTCATATTATGATTGTACATTCTGGTCTGATGAACCTTTGATGTAAGATTTTCAAAATATCTTTTATACTGCGCAATCTGCTGCACTGCATATTTGTTGTATGTTGAGACGATTATCTTCTCAGATACATTGCTTAGAGAGTGGAAAACCAGAACATATCCCGTTATCTGTGCAATGATGACAATAAAGTTTCTGATTACCAGTCTGGTGTCGGGGATAGCCCAGGCTGAACCCATTTCCGGTGCAAAAATAAGGAGCATATAATTAAAAAATGAAAAAGCCAGCAGATTCATAAAGCTGTCTTCAAACACTGCAAGACCATCCAAAATGTTCTGCCTGAGTTCCAGCCCAAATGCCGCCAGAAAGAAGAACATTGTAATAAAATATGTGGTCAGAAAAACCTGGTCTGCTGTCCCATATGTCAAATCACTGCCGAAAAGAGCAGCGAAAGTGCGTGAAAAGAGGAAAATCATCAGCAGAGTATTGTTTATAAAAAGGAATGTAAATATCAGTTCCTTGGGTTTAACATCATTAAAGATGGTGAAATATCCAGGAAGAAGAAATACGGATAAAAGTGAGATCATTTCCTGAGTAATAAACAAATTGAACTTTTCTGAAGCTACTACTGTTACCAATGCAATCAGGCACAGGCACAAGAACCATATCTTGACTATTTCTTTCGGGCTCTTTTCCGTTTCGTAAAGGGTGTGAATCATTGCGATTTCAATTCCAATAAAACACAGATATGCAGTTGAAGCAATTAAAGGGCTTATTTGCCATATCATCTGATATCCCCTCCTATGTGTTTTTCAATAAAGTAGTTTGTGTATTTGTTCACCAATTCCTTCCTGCTGTGAGCCCTTATAGGTACGGATTCACCGGTAGATAGGATAAAATCGCTTTCAGCATATTTTATATAATCCATATTTACAATATAGCTCTTGTGGCATCTAAGGAATCTGGCATCTAATGACTTTTCTATTTCGTCCAGCTTATAGTACATGGATTCCTCCTGACCGTCTGAAAGATGAACTGTAATAGTATGACCATGGCTCTCTAAAAAAGTTATATCCCGGAAGTCAAAGTGGAGAGTGTGTCCACGTTTCTTGAGAGATAGGCATTTTGGTGCCTGTGTACGTGTAAGCTTCTCAAGTAAAAGGAACAGCTTTTCTTTTTGGAGAGGCTTGAGAAGATACCCTATTGCCTCTACATCATAGCTTTCTATGGCAAAATCTCGTGATGTTGTAAGAAATGCCAGCGGTGTTTTGCTACCCATGCTGCGCAGTTTGGTTGCTGTTTCGTAACCGTTAATTCCCGTCATAAAGATGTCAAGCAATATAAGGTCATAGATGACATCATCATCTTGAAACTGCGATATCAGTGTTTCTCCGCTATAGAAGTGATCTACAGCGTATCTGATGTTGGCATTTTCGAAGAACTCATCAATTACTGCAGAAATATTGTCATGTTCATTTTTTATATCATCGCAAAGTGCTATTCTAAACATATTTAACCTCTACAAGAAATGTTTTGTTTCTACAGATTATAACATAAATATGCCATTTTTGACTATATTATACCGTTTTTGATTAAAAAAGTTCCAATTTTGATTATTTATACATTTCACAGAATCTACATGTTATATTCCATATAACAAATATTCGCTATGAAAGGAGACTCTATATTATGAGCGAAGAAAAGAAAACGAGAGAACCTCGTATGCCGAAGGTTTATCACGCACTTATTACATTTGGTATTCTTATTTTAGTTATGTCCGTTGGTATCATAGTATACGGTGTAGACGTACACGTACCAATGTTCATCGGCGTAATCGCAGCAGCTTGCATGTCCTTATACCTTGGATACAGCTGGAGCTTTATTGAAAAGGCAATGATGGATGGTATCTACAATGCTCTTCAGGCTGTAATCATCCTTGCAGTAGTTGGTATCCTGGTAGGTGTTTGGATCGCCGGTGGTATCGTACCTGCAATGATCTATTATGGATTAAAGCTTTTATCACCTGCAATTTTCCTTATTGCAGCCCTTCTTATCTGCTCAATCACTTCATTGGCAACAGGTACTGCATGGGGTACAATGAGTACAATGGGTCTTGCACTTATGGGTATCGCTTTAGGTCTTGGAATCCCAGCTCCTATGGCAGCAGGTGCAATCATCTCAGGTTCATATTTCGGTGATAAGATGTCCCCTCTTTCAGATACAACTAACTTAGCTCCTGCAATGGCAGGTACAGACGTATTTACTCATGTTAAGTTTATGATGCTTCCAACAGCAGTAACATACGCAATCTGTATCGTAGTATTCGGTGTATTAGGTATCAGCTATGCTAATAGCACAGGTGCTGCAGATATGTCAGCAGTAAAGGAAATGAGTGATGGACTTGCTGGATTATTCAACATCAATCCACTACTGTTACTTCCTCCTGTAATCGTAATCGTTGCAGTTGCAATGAAGGTTCCTGCAATTCCTGGTATCACTTTAGGTATTATCTCCGGTGCTATTATCGGTATGATTTTCCAGGGCGAAAGCTGCTCAATAGGTGTTATCCTTGATGTAGGTATGAACGGCTTCGTTTGTGAAAGCGGCGTTGCTTCAATCGATGACCTTCTTTCATCCGGTGGTCTGATGAACATGATGTACTCAATTTCCTTAACAATCATCGCTATGATGTTTGGTGGTATCATGGAAAAGACTAAGCAGCTTGATGTAATCGTAGAAAAAATCGTACGTATTGCAAAGAAACCTGCAACTCTTGTTGCTACAACAGAACTTACTTGTGTATTAAGTAATGCAACAATGCCTGAACAGTACATCTCAATCGTAGTTCCAGGTAGAATGTATGCTGAAACATACAGAAACATGGGATTACACCCTAAGACATTATCAAATGCTCTTGAAGGTGCAGGTACTGTAACATCAGCACTTATTCCTTGGAATACTTGCGGTGTATTTATCCTTGCAACATTAGGCGTTTCAACATTTGAATACTTCCCATATGCAATCTTCAACATTATCATGCCTCTTATGGTAGTTGCAATGGCATTCTTAGGATTAACTGTTGCTGATAAGGACGGATACAGAATGACAAAGAAAGGTCAGGCTAAGAAAGCTGAAGAAATGTCAAAGGCAGCATAATATATACAGGTAGTTTTATAAGCTTTATAAGTTTAATAAGCTGAATATATATTGGAAGATGTCCTTACAATTCATAATAATTATTAATAAAGACGTCATAGGGCCGTATGCAGCGCTCCCCCCCCGGGGAGATTGCTGCATCGGCTCTTTTTTTGATGAAAATAGTGGAGTTTCGACTTTTTCTCCCAAAGACATGAATAAATCATGAGAGTATAATTATCATAGAGAATAATCAGAATAATTGACATTTGGAAGGGGGATTAAATGTGGATATTATTTTTGATGTGGATAAGGATACCCTTATATGTGAGTTCTTTGGAGAACTTGATCATAATGTTTCTGAATATGCGCGAAAGAAAATCGATGCAGCTGTGGATAATTACAGAATAGGCAATCTGGTGCTGGACTTTTCCAAGGTGACTTTTATGGACAGTTCAGGAATAGGCATGGTATTGGGA
>JAQXRN010000051.1 GCA_029218545.1 Bacillota bacterium
TAAAATTGAGTACGCAGTCCACAAGGTGCTCTACAGTTTTAGGGCCTGCCAAATCTCCGCTTTTTGTCACATGCGCAACTATGAAAGTCGGTATATTATTTGTTTTGCCTATTTTTAGCAGCTTGTTGCCACATGCTCTAACCTGAGATACGCTGCCTGGAGGTGAATCGATTTCGTCGCTGTACATGGTCTGAATGGAATCTATTATCAAAAATGCAGGCTTGATGTTCTCACAGGCAATCTCTACATTCTCCATGTTGGTTTCAGGCATTACAAGAAGAGTATCGGGAATATCTTGGCAAACTCTGTCTGCTCTAAGCTTAATCTGTTCTTCGGATTCTTCCCCTGATACATAGAGAACCTTCTGCCCTGTTTTGGCAATATTGGATGCAGCCTGAATGATTATGGTGGATTTACCTATGCCGGGTTCTCCCGATATTAGCACCAGCGAACCCTTGACAAGGCCCCCTCCCAATACGCGATTCAATTCTCCTATTCCCGTATTAAGCCTTTGGTAATCTCTTGTTCCTACTTCTTTTAGCTTTGTTGGCTTTGACGATTCAGTAGTTCTTCTTCTTGAATCCTCCTTTATAGCAGGAAGTGCCTTCTCTTCCACAAAAGAGTTCCATGCACCGCAGATGCACTGACCCATCCATGTAGGGCTTTCATATCCACATTCCTGACATACAAATACACTTTTAGTCTTCTTTGCCATAAACTGCAATCCCCTTTATCGAACATTTGTTCTATTTTACCATATGTGCTTGCCTTTAGCAAGGGATTCGCTGCTAAAACTTTAATGCATGCTGCACTGTAATAAATGCCGAATTTTCGGCCATTATCCCTTTCATTCGATACTGTGATGCTGTTTCAACAGGATACTGCAAGCAACTTTTCTGATGTGTATAATTTATCCAACTGCTTATCATGTACCCTTCTTCTAGTGCAGAAATCTTATATGTTATATATCCTCGGAATTTCTCTCCTTTTCGGGGCATTGAAAAGTCTGCGAAAATTTCGCTTTTTTCCTCAGTCTTTGACAATAACCCGTCTGAAGTGTACGTTCTGTTTCCAACGAAGTAGTATGGGGCAGCAAAGTGGTTCCCCTCGTAATCATCATATAACACACGACCTCCTATTTCTCCGTCAGAAGTCCAACCCTTTGCAACCTCTCCATATGAAGGCCATAAATTAATAGACTCCGTTCCATAGAACCCCGGATCCTTAATCCATAGAAAGTGATGAAAAATTACCCATTGTTCAGGTTTATCCTTTATCTGTACTGCAACATCTGTAATGCGCAGTTCCCTCACATCATAAACGATCTTTTCAACAAAATAATGTTTATCTCCTTCGCCTTCTTGAACATTCTCAATTCTTCCATCATTTACAGGTTCATCTGCTGATTCCACTACAACTCGCAATGCCCCGTCGCAATTCTTAATCTCTTCGGCAGTCAAATCATTTAATACATATTCCGGAAATCCCAGCGCTCTAAGGTGACTTTTTATTCCAATAAGTTCATTTACTTCAGTTCCTTCTATCGGCTGCCAGCGCATAGGATAGCTTCCACCTAAAACATACCCCGCTACAACTCCAATCAGCAGTATTAAACAGAGAATTAAAGCAATGCCTCTGTTGCTAACTTTTACAGAAGTTGTTTTTACGGAATATCCAGCTTCGTCAAACTCTTCGGAAAGACTATATAGACTCCTAAGAATTACACAATACCCAATAACCATTACTGCCACAATTACCATGCCAGTGTACTGTATAACAGCTAAAGCACATAATATTGCATACCATACAATCAACCATACTGCTCCACTGGCTCCAGCCAGTATGCCCGCCTTTCTCTGCACGGTTCTAATCCCCTGCCATAGGCAGAACGTCAAACATAAAATCATCAGTGTGTTGAAGATTCCAGCCAATGATACCAGTCTGCCTTCCGTTATTTCATTAATAATCGTCGTATTGAGAATAAAAATAGGAAAAAAGCATACGCCCCTTACGACTGATATAATAAAACAAAGCTTAAACCATACATTGTCAGCGCGCAATGTACGGAAGCCTATCATTGTTAAGATGATACCGATAACTGGCAAAATATAGTTTAGCCCCTCAAAATTTAATGTCACTGTACAAAATGCCATTCCAATGAGGACATTTTTTATCGCTTTCCTCCATGGATTTACTTCCGTCACTACATGTTCTGGTGGAACATCTGATATACTGGTTTGTAATAGAGTTTCAAAATTCGCATCACTCATTGTATCCCAATCAGACTTACTCATATTTTTCCACCTCCTAACATCTTTCGAAGTTGCTTTTTTAGGCGATACAGTTTTCCTTCAACTGCCCTCTCTGTCATGCCAAGTTCTGAAGCAATCTGTGCTGTAGACTGCAAATAATAATATTTTCTGTAAAACAGATTTCTGTCTTTTGGTGGTAGCTGTTCTATTGCATGCTTAACAGCTTCTCTCTGTTCTTGTTTTATAAGAGTTTCCTCCGGAGTCATTGCGGGTGAAGGAGTGTTTTCTGATATTTCCTCGATGCTGCTATGCCGCTTAGTATTTCGTCTATAATTCAATGCCGTATTTCTTGCAATTACCGTTATCCATCCATTCCAACTGCCACGGTTTTCATCAAACTGTTCTATTTTTTCCCAAATTTGAAATAGAACTTTTGAGAGGCAATCATCGCAATCATGCTCATTGTCCAAAATTGGCGCAATAATATATTTCAGTAATGGTCCATAATATCTCAAAAGGTAATCTAGACCATCTTCATTTTTCTGACGTAATAATTCAATTACATCTCTCTGCACGACGTTTCCTCCTCTCATTTTCTTTTCTATTCAATTATACACGTGCCATTTGAAAAACCCACAAATATTTTATTTAATCTTAAACACATGACAAAAAAGCGCGGACAAGCCGCGCTTTTTACCATATTATAAATATTATGCTTCGTTTTCTGCCTTATAAGCATCGATGATCTTTGCTGCAAGATGTGTAGGAACTTCTTCGTACTTATCGAATACCATTGTGAAGCTTCCTCTAGCCTGAGTCATAGCTCTAAGAGCGATTGCATAGTCAAAGAGCTCTGCCTGTGGAACAGTTGCGATAATCTTCTGTCCACCATCAAGAAGCGGTTCCATACCAAGGATCTTACCTCTTCTCTTGTTAAGGTCGCCCATAACATCTCCCATATAATCGTCAGGTATTGAAATTTCAAGCTTCATAATTGGTTCAAGCAGGCAAGGTTTTGCTTCTGCAATACCCTTCTTGAATGCTAATGACGCAGCAATCTTAAATGCCATTTCATTGGAGTCAACATCGTGATATGAACCATCATATAAAACTGCCTTAATATTAACTACCTTGCATCCTGCTAAAGGTCCCTTGTTCATACATTCAAGTAATCCCTTTTCTACTGCAGGAACATAGTTCTTAGGAACGGAGCCACCGAATAATTCTTCGGAGAATTCGAATTCCTGTTCAGATGGAGAGAATCTGATATGTACGTCACCGTACTGACCGGCACCACCTGACTGTTTCTTATGCTTACCCTGAACATCAGAGTTGCCCTTGATTGTTTCTCTGTAAGCAATCTTCTGAGGAACAGTTTTTACTTCTACGCCGAATCTATCCTTTAACTTAGCTAGGATTACACTAATCTGGATGTCGCCCTGACCGCCAAGTAAAGTCTGATGAGTTTCAGTATTTCTTTCAACAACGAAGGAAGGGTCTTCTTCTCTTAATTTGTTAAGACCTGTACCCATTTTATCTTCATCATTCTTGTCTGCAGCTTCAATAGCAACATAGTATGCAGGCTGTGGATAGTCTAATGGTAAGTATCTTACGATGTCGTTCTTATCGCAGAGAGTATCTCCTGATAATGTGTACTGCAGTTTAGCAACCGCTACGATATCTCCTGCTTCAGCATAATTTAATTCCTGCTGACTCTTACCTCTTAAGAAGAACAGTTTGCCAAGCTTTTCAACTTTGCCTGCTCTTTCATTATAGATTTCGTCTCCGGAATTAAGCTTACCTGTTACAACCTTAAGTACGGAAATTTTACCTACAAATGGGTCAACGATTGTCTTGAATACGAATGCAGAAGGTGTCGCATCTACTACTGACATTCTTTCTACAGGTTCGTTGTTGTCGTTAAAGCCTCTGTAAGCACCGTGCATATATGGAGTAGGAACATATGTTACAAGAAGGTCTAATAAGCCTTCAAGACCATGTCCAAGTTCAAAAGCGGATGAACATACAGGTACGATTCCGCCTTCTGCAATACCCTTCTTAAGTCCATTAAGAATTTCTTCTTCAGAGAAATCTTCTCCTTCAAAATACTTTTCCATTAATTCTTCATCTGCCATTGCAATAGCTTCTTTTAGTTCATCGTCGATGTCTACTGATAAAGGCCAGCTGAATGGAATAAGCTTTTCACCGAATCTTTCTTTTAATTCGTCGAATGTCTTATAGAAGTCAAATTCATCCTTATCTCTCTTATTTATAACGATAAATCTTGGTTTCTTATATCTTTCGCATGCTTTCCATGCTGCTTCAGTACCTACCTGAATTCCGGCACCTGCATCAACCATGATTACTGCTGCTTCTGACGCTCTTAATGCAGCATTTACTTCTCCGATAAAGTCGAAGAAACCTGGAGTATCGATAAAGTTGATTTTATTTTCTTTCCAAAGTATAGGAACTACAGATGTGTTGATTGAATATCCTCTTTCAATTTCCATCTTGTCGTAGTCGGATACTGTGTTACCATCTTCTACCTTACCCATTCTGTTTGTTACGCCTGTATTAAGCAGAGCAGCTTCTAGGAATGTAGTCTTACCGCATCCACTGTGTCCGAGTAGCGCAACGTTTCTAATTGTTTCACTTGTATAGCCTTTCATATTAAGACCTCCCGATTTATTTTACAGTTGTGTTTATTATAACAAATGGTGATTCTAATGACAACTTTTTTTGTGTTTTATTGGAGGGTTGCCACAAGTATTAATTGTTCTGTAATTACTCTTTTTTTCTGTTTATTCTGTTTTTTGACATGCCATAACAGCTTCTGCGACTTTTTTAACAACAAGTGGGTTAAATCCGTCAGGAAGAACGTATTCAGGAGAAAGCTCTTCCTCAGGTATTACCGCAGCAATAGCTCTCGCTGCAGCTTCCTTCATTTCCTCAGTAATCTTTGGTGCCCTGCAGTCCAGTGCTCCTCTGAAAATTCCCGGGAAGGCAATTACATTGTTGACCTGGTTAGGGAAATCCGATCTTCCTGTGCCCACCACTGCAGCACCTGCAGCTTTGGCTTCATCAGGCATAATCTCAGGCACAGGGTTTGCCATAGCAAAAACTATCGGATCCTTTGCCATACTTCTTATCATATCCTGAGTTATCACTCCCGGAGCTGAAACACCTACCACGATGTCGGCACCTTTGATGACCTCTGCAATGGTGCCCTTAAGGTTGTCCTTATTTGTAACCTTAGCCATTTTTTCCTGCTCCGGATTGTTATATGGTGCCCCTTCATAAATAGCGCCATTCTTGTCACACAAAATTACATCCCCAAAGCCCAGACGGTTAAACATCTTAGCAATGGAAATCCCTGCAGAACCAGCTCCGCTTATTACAATTTTAAGATTTCCTGCCTTTCGTCCTGTTACCTTGATGGCATTGAGTATGCCTGCACTTGTAATAATAGCTGTGCCATGCTGGTCATCGTGAAAAACAGGAATATCACACATTTCAATAAGCCGTCTTTCTATTTCAAAACATCTTGGCGCACTGATATCTTCAAGGTTTATGCCTCCGAAACTCTTGGAAATGGCATACACTGTATTTACAATGGTATCAGGGTCCTTTGAGTTGATGCATATTGGTACAGCATCGATTCCTGCAAAGGCCTTAAACAAAGCACATTTTCCTTCCATTACAGGCATGCCCGCTGACGGACCGATATCCCCAAGGCCAAGGACTGCAGTTCCATCAGTGATTACTGCAACGGTGTTTCCCTTTCCCGTATACTTATATGCCAATTCTTCATCTTTTGCAATTTCAAGGCATGGCTCCGCAACACCCGGTGTATAAGCAATTGATAATTCTTCTTTATTTGTAATAGGGCACTTGCACTCAATAGAAAGCTTGCCCTTCCATTCTTCATGTTTCTTTAATGCCAGTTCTTTCATTTTTATGTCCTCATACTATCTTCTCTGCAAATTCAACAATTTTTTTCTCTATTCCAGGCACGTCCATTACCGTTCCGGGGTCATTGGCAGTAGCCATTAAAACAAAATACGGAGGCAAAATAAAATTCTTATTCATGTTTATTGCTCCGATTATCTGCTGTGCCACAATGTCGCTTCCGCTGTACCCTGAAACCACAATAGAAAAAATCCGTTTCCTGCTGAAATCATGGGTGATAAATATCGCCGTTAAGCGATTTATCAGTGCCATAATGTTTGCACCTATTGCGTCGTTGTAATTTGGGCAGATTACAATCAAGGTATCAGCTTTAAGAATCGCCGGATATACTTTTTCTACCATTACTCCCCCATAGAAGCAGTTGGCCTGTTCCCCGTAGTGAAGGCAGCGCTCATACTTGCAGCCTCTGCAATCCTGAACCTGCCCGTTTCTTATTGAAATATCTTCAATCTCAGCTTTGTCGCCGATAACCTTTGCCACTTCCTTCCAAAGGGTATAGCTGTTGGAAGTTTTTCTGTTTCCTGCATGGATGACCAATATCTGATGCTTTTCATTCTCAAAGGAATCTTTATCATAGCTGAAACCCATTAGCTTATCTATAAGATTCTTAACACTTTTAAGATATGCTTCTTCCTTACAAGCACCCCACACCTTTGAAATGACAGAAAAATTCACAAGACTTCCCGTAGCCTCAACAAGGGGCTTGCCCGGAAAAGCCGCTCCTGCACAATTGGCAGAAAAAACAATCCTTCTACCAATATCCTTGGTGTGTAAATCACCACGTCCGTCTACAATGACGCTGCAGCAGCTGCCGCTAAGGGCTTCATTATGTGTATTCAGATAGGAAAGAACCTTCATAACCTCCATGCATATGCCGCTTTCATCAATTTCGGCGGCAATAAGAATCTTGCTTTTCTGTAGTTTTCCACTCTCTGCCGCACTGATAAAGGCGTCTGCTCCATCGATATTACATACCTTCAGGTCATCCCTTAACGCCTGCTTCAATATATCTTCCAGACGATTGTCCCGCCTGGTTTTGTCCGATAACCTTACTAAGTAAAACTTCACAATCTACCTCTTTAAGTTTTCATATGCTCTTTCGATACGTTCAAATAACTTCTGGGGAAGAGGCAAGTCCTCCACCTCAATAACATTTTTTTCTTTATTGATTCTATTTTTTATTCCCAGAAATGCTTCGCCCAGGTAAACTGAACTGTAATTCCATTCTCCCGAAAGCGTCAGCAAAATGGAAATTGCCCCCGATGAAAGAGCCGGCGCGATATATGGCTTAAAACCAAGCTCTCTTACCCTCAGGTTCGCCTCGACAGTCAGTTCTGTAAGCTCCCTCGATAGCTCATCATCATAATTCTCAATGCTGTTTGCTATCACCAGGTCCCGGCCGTGCGGGCCGAATGCTCGGCCCGCACCGAGGTATGAGCCGAAGCGCTCATACCTCTGGGCGTAATACTCAGCTCTTTTGTTCATTACGCCCAGGCCGTAGCCTTTTATCTGCGCAGGGTCAAGCCCTGATGCATCAAGTGCTACCTTGCATAGGTTATCAACAGGGTCAGATACCACTGCAAAAATTCCTTTGTAATTCCTTTCCGCTGCCATTTTGGCATATATGGACACTATCTTGCTGTTTGCTTCAAGCTGCATCATTCGAACGTCACCGGTAGTACCGATAGGCGGAATGGCTTTGCTGGCACAGAATATGAACATGTCGCAGTCAAAGAGCTCCTCCTGGGCAAGACATACAACCTCTGGTGTTCTTCTTTGCCCAAAAGGCCATCCCACCTGATTCATTTCAATCTCATACCTTGCCATTACATCAGGATTAACGTCAAATATGCCGATGGTGTCGATTATGTCACCGCCCAGCGTTTTAAGTCCCAGAAGAAGGGTTGCTCCCACATCACCGAGGGCAAGAAGATTCACCTTCACTGGCCTCTCTGGCAGCTTCAATTCCATCTTTATTTCTTTTTTATCAGGAGCGAGTTCCCATATGCTCCTTACATTGCCTGTTTTCATCAAAACCTTCCTATCTAAACAGTTTTCTCATTCTGATAAGTCTTTCCATATCTTTCTCAATGTATGAAGAAGCCGCAACGTTATCGTCATACTTCACATGTTCCCCTAAATCCGGAAGCTTTGGTTCAGTTATTACCTCTCCGAGTCTCTTGATGGTAAGTTTTCGTTCGAATACGTTCTGATATTCTTCTTCCAGCGCCTTCAGGATGTTTCTGGCGTTTTCAAGACATGTCATTGAATAATCGTATATATGAGAACCCGAAATATCGCCTAAAAACGATGGGACTGCAAAAGGCAGAATCATGTTCAGAGATGGGATATTTCCAAGGCTCGCAACTGTCTTTTCCTCATCCTTCATGCTGTCTCCACCGATGTATGGATATATCGCATTTTCATCGATCCAGCACTTCATATTCGGCAGGAAGTAAGCGCTGCTTACAGTTCGCTGCATCATAGTCATAAGGTCGCGTCCACGTCCTGTCTGAACGCCCACAACCGTATCCACAACGCCCACCCCTGTTTTCTTCAGCAGCGGATCTATTTTCTTCATTCTGTATCCCTTGTTTACCAAGTCATCAACAAGTATTACCGGTCTATTGAAGGACTTTATGGTTCTGACCTGAGTCTCAAGAGTGGAATAGAAGCTGCTTTCCTCTACTGAGAAGGCCGATATATCACGGTTAAAATACTTTTCTGTGTGAAGGGCCTTAGTTACGGTGTTTGGTACGGCAACGCCCTGCAGAACTTTTCCGAAAGGAACTACCATGCTTTTACCGTAACTCTTTTCTTTGAGAGGAACCGGAGGTACGCAGTTAATCTTTGCAATAAGGTTCATCATCTTATAGAGCATAATCCCCGAATTGTATGACAGAATCACTTCTCCCGGATAAATTCTCGTTAGAACTGCCAGAAGTCTGTTATGGGCTTCTTCTACAGCCTTAAGTACAAGAGGCTGCTTATTGAGAGGACTCTTTATTATTGTGTTTACATTTTTAAACACGATTACAGGTGAATGCATTTCCGCCGCATAAATCGGCTTACTGCCTGCAGGCGCAATGTTGACAAACCCCTGTTTTTTCAGGACCTTTAAAATATTCTTTCGTATTCCTGTTTCTTCGCAGGAGTTATATACCACATATGTATAGTCTCTTGCCAGAAGTTCTGAGAGAATTTCGACAAGGATTGTCTGTCTAAGATCACCTATTGAACTGTTTTTGCTGGTGTAAATTCCTCCTATGACCGCAATTCCCCCTGCCGCCTTGCTTCTTATATAGGCAGCGATTTCCTGGTCTTTGAAGGTTTCAAGGAAGTCTACGCTATCAAGCTTATTGACTGCTGCCACGGCAACAATTCTGTTCATCTGAAGCTCATCTCTAAGAACAACAGTATACACATTTTCCTTTTCAAGATAAGCTTTGATGGCATTTACATCATGACCTCTCTCCCTTAGCTCATCCTCCATACCATCAATTGCAGAAGATCCTCTCACCTTAAATTCTTCAAGCTTTATTTCCTGCGCCTGGAAAATATGCTTGTAAGCAGGTTCTCTCAGATACAGGCTGCTCTCATATATGTAGTTTTGTGCCACCGGATCGATTAAGTTTGAAATATCTCTGTTCATGTCGATATTTTCTCTTATCCTTGTGGAGCTTATCTCTTCAAAATCTGCAGCAAGGGTCAGATTCATAATCTTACCCTGAATGCTTGTATAGGCCTTACTCTGTCTGAAAGCTTCTTCGCCTTTCTTACCTTCAGCATAACGTCTGAAAATAATGTGATTCAAAGTATGAATCGAATCGTCTACTGGCTCAGCCCTGTAACATGAAGCATTTTCAATAACATCGCTGCCTGCAACGAAGTATAACTCTCTTTCTGCAAAAAGGGCTTTGAGCATTGCAAGGTCCTTTGGATTTGCAATATTTACGGGCATTCTGTCAGGGAAAATATACATGTTTTCTTCATCGGCAATAGACATGCTCATTATCTTGCGCCTCTGCAATCTCGGCTGAGTCTTTTTTGACCAGCTGAACTCATCCAAAGCCAGATATACTTCGCATCCCATATCTCTGATTTCCCTTGCAATTGCCTTATGGCTCACGCTGAATGGGTCAAAAGTTCCCGGGAAGAATGCAACTGCCTTTGGCTGAACCACATTAAGCTGTCCCATTTCCAGTTCATAATCGCTGATGAAGCCATATATCTTATTAAACACGGCAGCATTATAGAAAAAGTCTAAATCCCTTTCCTCTAAACCTTCGCAAAGGGTCATTATTTTCTTGCCGCAGTGGCTGTATATTTCATATTTTTCATCTTTTGAAAGTTTCTCTGAACCGAAAATATTAAGACCGATAGTCCAGAATGCTTCCTGACTTACAGTTGTATTGTAGTTTGCAAAGCCTCTTACTATAGAGTTGATAATTCTGTATTTTCTGGTTTTTGTAACCGCTTCTTCTTCATCCTCTCCAAAGAGTTGTCTATAGATATTGTAGTTTTCAATAAGCACTCCAAAGGTGTTTAATACAGCTCCTGCAACCTGTCCATTGGAAGCAACCAGCAGTTCTTCAAGGTCCTGAATGAGCTCGTCCAGTTCTCTTGGAGGCAGATGAAGCATTATCACCCCAAGATAAATCGGAATATATTTTGTAAACTGATAATCCCCTATTTCAAGACCTTTACCAAGCTCTACCGCTATTTCGTTTCTCTGTTCAAGAGGCATAAGCTTAATTATTTCAATGAGTCCGTTACCTGCTGCCTGACGCACTATAACAGTCTCGCTGACCTTTACCAGATTGGCAAGGTGTGTGGCAACATGAAGGAGTTCTCCTCCGTTGTGACCTTTTTCTATGCTCTTCAGCATAAGCTTGATGTTTGCCACCTTAATAGTCCAAGGTGTGCTTGCCTTTAAATTGTCCAGATACATTTCTGACAGGTCTTCTTCAGAAAGGGAAACGTCAGGGTCATGTCCAAGGCAAAGCTTAATTTCTTTATGATAGTCTCTGCATTTGCCAAAATGATCTTTTACGCCAATAGCCGCCAGCTTAATTCCCACAGTACCGTTCTTCTCTGCATATTCCGCAAATTTCAAAATAGCATCTATGTGGTATTCACTGCAGAATCCAGGCTCAATTTTCAATGCAGCCTGAAGAAGGGTGCTGGTGTTGTTCTCCATCATGTCAATCTGCCTATAATACTTCATGAGAACATCTAAATACTCTCCCCTTTTCTCAGGGCGACACGACATAAGCAGTCCCTTTGTGACTGATTTCAGGCTGTTGCTGAGCCATTTCTTGTGCTGGTCTGTCATCTTATGATCAGGTTTTAACAGGGTTTCAAGAGTATTCTCCCAAAGAGACATGTTGGTTATCTTCTTTTGAGGAACATTAACCCCTGCCGGCAGTTCTTTACGATATTCTTCATTAAAGTGAGCGATTATCTGTCCGATAATTTCTGCCGCCTGATTTCTTATATCACTTTCCTTGTGAACAAGAAACTCATTCAGGAAGCGAAGTGTCATCTGCTTCTGGCGTTCTGTCATATATGTTGAATACTGCCCAAGAATAGAAATGTACGTACGAAGGCTCTTCCAGTCCTGCTCACTTCTTGCGGTCTCAAGGATGCTTCCGAATTCCTCTTCTTTGTTGAACCTGTTCATAAGCCTGATGTTATGATCAATTGCTTCGTACTTGTATTCTCTGGCAATTTCGTTGCCTGAAGCCAATGCAACCTCCATCTTTTCCCTTGCAATAGGAACAGGTGGTTCCTTTGCGGGAACTTCAGGTAAAGATGTATCTACCCCAAGGTTTATCATGTAGTCTTCAAAGTCTTTAAGCTTATTATATACTCTGCGATAGCGATGTTCCTTTGCCTCGTCCACATTATCAAGCTTGTCCAGAATAACTTGAAATGCATCATCTAAGGAGTAGAAGTGTACCACTTCTGCACCTTCACTGTTTCTGCTGCTTTTAACTCTGAAATCCGCATAGATAAGAAGCAGAGATTCAACTGAAAGGTTTGCAAGCTCAAGGTCCCATGTGGAATGGTTAGCCGCTATATGTCCTATCATAGGCATTTTAAATCTGTTAAAGCATATATCGGTATAGTAGTAATGCAGGTACGGTATTCTTCGTTCTTCACTCTTCTTGCAGCCGTATTTGCCGATATCATGTCCTGCCGCTGCTCCGGAAATTATACCTAGGTCAACAGGAATCTTCAAAGCTTCTAGCTGCCTTGCTGCATGCATGGCAACATAATGAACACCCGCAATATGACCGAGGGTATTATATGGAGTCAGTTCAACACCGATTCGCATAAATTCATATATGTACTGTTCCTTTGAAAAATCACGCAGTCTCAGGTATTCCTTGTTATATCCCTTCTCCTTTATTTCGTCAGCACTGACAAAGTGAAAATCCACGGTAGGATCAAAGTCTGCGCTTTGCTCTTCAACCTTAAAAATGCTCTGCATGAGCTGCAGTAGGAAAAGACTCTGCCTTGTTCCTTCTTCAATTTGAGAAATCAATTCGTCACCGCTTGCTGCAATTTTTTCCGGAAAGAGAATGCGAAGCACGTAATTATATGCATTTTTTAGGTGCTGCTTTGGCACTTCATCAGGTCCCATCAGAGAAAGGATAGGCAACATGCTTTCAACAACCTTATAGGCGCTGAATCTGTCTTTTAGGCAGGCTGTCGCATGGAGGTTTTTTATTGATTCCTCAAAATTGCCCCTTTCAAGTATTCTCTTTATCTCGCTTTCACTCATTTCAATGCGCTTTAGGAATGATTTTTCTGTCAGATGTTTAATGCTTTCTCTGTATAAATTTGAAGCTATGTTCATGTTATGCCTCCGCGTATAATTAAAAAAGAGCATTAAAACCCACCAGGTAGGTCTTAATGCTCTGGTTATTATCTAGAATTCTGCATTCTTTGGTGTTCTCGCATATGGAAGAACGTCTCTGATGTTGCTTACGCCGGTAATGTACATGATAATTCTTTCGAATCCAAGACCATATCCGGCATGCTTTACGCCGCCGTACTTTCTAAGATCCATATACCACCAGTAATCTTCCTCTTTAAGACCCATTTCATCCATTCTGGCCTTGAGAACATCGTATCTTTCTTCTCTCTGGCTTCCGCCGATGATTTCACCAACTCCCGGAACAAGAAGGTCGCATGCAGCAACGGTCTTGTTGTCGTCGTTAAGTCTCATATAGAACGCCTTG
>JAQXRN010000052.1 GCA_029218545.1 Bacillota bacterium
CGTAATGGCAAGTAAGAAAGGTGTAGGTAGCTCCAAGAACGGTCGTGATTCCGAGTCCAAGCGTCTTGGACTAAAAGCTGGAGATGGACAGTTTGTAAGCGCTGGAAGCATTTTAGTTAGACAGAGAGGAACAAAGTTCCACCCAGGTAACAATGTTGGTATCGGTGGAGACGATACTCTGTTTGCAAAAATCGACGGAGCTGTTAAGTTCGAAAGAAAAGACAGAAACAGAAAACAGGTTTCTGTTTATCCAAAGGAAGCTTAATTAGTAATTTAGACCCTGTAATATTTCGTTTACAGGGTCTTTTTTTAAGAATACTATTAAGAATATTAAAAATAGTAATAGGAGGTTCAACAATGTTTGTAGATAGAGCCAGAATTACAATTAAATCAGGTAAAGGCGGAGATGGTGCTGTAACCTTCAGAAGAGATCCTTTCGTACCAGAAGGTGGACCTGACGGTGGAGACGGCGGCAGAGGCGGAGACATAGTTTTTGTAGCAGACAGAAACTTAAGAACTCTAATGGACTTCCGTTACCAGAGAAAATATCAGGCAGAGAACGGTCAAAATGGCATGAAGAAAAACAGATTTGGTAAAGCCGGAGAAGACCTTATTATCAAAGTTCCTATGGGAACAGTCGTAATAGATGAAGAAACAGGTCATATAATGAAAGACCTGACAGAAGATGGACAAAGATTTATTGCTGCTAAAGGAGGCAGAGGCGGCAGAGGAAACGTTCATTTCAAAAACTCGGTTCGACAGGCTCCAAATTTCGCAGAAGCTGGTGGAGTAGCTAAAGAGAGAAATGTCATTTTGGAAATGAAACTAATTGCAGATGTAGGATTAGTTGGATTCCCTAATGTGGGCAAATCTTCCCTTCTATCTATTGCCACAAGTGCTCAGCCAAAGATTGCAAATTATCATTTTACTACAATTGATCCAAATCTAGGCGTAGTTAAAATTTTTGATGACAGTTTTGTAATGGCTGATATTGCGGGAATTATTGAAGGAGCTAGTGAAGGACTTGGACTTGGTTTCAGATTCTTAAGACATATTGAGAGAAGTAAAGTGCTTATTCATGTTGTGGACGTTTCCGGTTGCGAAGGCAGAGACCCCAAGGATGATTTTGACAAAATTAATAAGGAACTGGAAGCATACAGCCCTAGAATTTTAAAGAAACCGCAAATTGTTGCCGCAAACAAAATTGACCAGCTTGATAATCTTGAAGAAGATGAAGCTTACATTGAATTTAAAGAGTATGTAGAAGGAAAAGGCTATAAAGTTTTTCCAATGTCTGCACCTCTTGATATAGGTGTTAAGGAAGTACTAGGTGCTGCTCTTCTTGAGCTACAGAAAATTGAAGCAAATCCACAGGAAGAAGATGATGGATACGAATACTTTGATTTTGAAGCTGATGAGAAAGATCCAAACTATAAAGAAGTTTATGTTGGATATAATGAAGAAGATGATGTTTACACAATTGAGGGTAAACAGCTGAGTAAGATTTTCCGCTCCACTAATTTTAACGATATGGGTTCTTTAAGATATTTGTATAAATACATTGAAGGTAAGGGTGCAATTGAGCAGCTAAAAGAACTTGGTCTCGAAGAAGGAGACTATATCCGTATTGAAGATTATGATATGGAGTATTGGGATGAATAAATAACATCTTTGAACTCAGGCTCTTGTAAAGTGACCTGAGTTCTTTTTTTTGATTTTCTTCATACATTGATAAAAAAGGAGAAAATCATGAAGTTTCAAGATAAATTTATTTCACAAGTTATATTATGCCTTACATTTGTTACACTGTTAAGAGGAACAGGAATCGTTAATGTAGGTGCTGTGGCAGAGTTTAAGGAAAGAATACAGACCGAAATTGAACGTAATTATTCCTTTGAAGATATTGTTTCTGCAGGCACAAAGCTTACCGGCTTTATTAGAGAGACACCTGATGCTATTTCTGCAGCCATAACAGTTGCTAACGAAATAAGCCAAAATGGGCAGCCAATAGATAAAAACGAAGAAAACATTATAAAATCGGTACATTCTATTGCAGGAGGAAAGGTTATTTATGCAGGAATAGATAAGCAACTTGGTTTATGTGTACGGATAAAGCATGAAGAAAAAATTTCAACATATGGCAATTTATATACTTTAACTGTTGTTCCTGGTGAAAGAGTAAAAAGAAGTGATATAATAGGTACATATAACAGTGAAAATGACAAAGAATTTTATTATCATTTAGAAGACTCTGTGTTATAATTAAGAGAAAAGTTGCCATAGGAAGGTAAGAATTTTGAAAAAAAGAATTACAAAGGATGAAGTCAATCAGCTTTATGAGGAGTGGCATACACCTGATAAGGTAAAAGCCCATTGTAAAGCTGTTTCTGATGTTGGGGTAAAATTGGCCGAAGAATTAAATAAACACGGTTATAAGCTCGATATAGACCTTATAAGAGGAAGCGGACTGGCACATGATGTGGCTAGAACAAGTGAGAAACATGCGGAAGTAGGTTACAAAATCTTAAGTGATATGGGATATTACGACGAAGCTGACATTGTAAGAGTTCATATGACATATCCACAGTATAATTCTGTCGAAAAACTAAATGAATGCGACATAATGTGCATTGCAGACAGAGTGGTTAAAGAAGATAGATATGTGGGGCTTGATGAAAGAATGGAATATATAATAAATAAAATTCCGCAAGGCAACCCTGAAGTTGTAAAAAAAATACTCAGTAAAAAAGCTGAGACAAAGGTCTTGCTTGATGACATCTCAAAGGTTATTGGCAAAACTCTAGACCAGCTTTTTTTGGACAAATAACAATGAATTTAAAGGAGATTTCATGAATTTACAGAAGAAACTCGATCAGATATTGAAACAGGTAGAAAAGCCAGGTCGCTACATAGGCGGTGAGGTTAATTCAGTAAAAAAGAATAGAGAAGAAGCATGTGAGAGAATGGCATTTGCCTTTCCTGATTTATATGAAATAGGAATGTCTTATCTCGGAATGCAGATATTGTACAATTCAATCAACTCAAAAGAAGGACTTGCATGTGAAAGGGTTTTTGCACCTGCTCCAGACATGGAAGAACTTATGAAAAAAGAAGATGTTCCTCTTTTTACTTTAGAGACAAAAACTCCTGTGAGGGATGTGGACATGCTGGGTTTTACACTTCAATATGAGATGTCCTATTCAACGGTACTTAATATGCTTTCTCTTGCAAAGCTTCCGTTGTTGGCAGCGGAAAGAGGTGAAGACTATCCTATAGTTGCAGCAGGAGGACCATGTGCCTTTAATCCTGAGCCCCTTGCAGACTTTATTGACATATTTTTAATAGGAGATGGAGAAAATCTCCTGCCAGAAATTCTATATCTTCATCAGGATTGTAAGAAAAATGGTTTATCAAAAGAGGCTTTTTTAGAAAAAGCTTGTAAGATAGAGGGCGTATATGTTCCTTCATTCTACAATGTTGAATACAACGAAAATGGAACTATAAAAACATTATGTAAACTAAATGAAAACGCGCCTTATACGATTTGCAGAAGAATAGAGCCAACAACAGAAACATTAGATTTTCCTGTTAAACCTGTAATTCCAATGATTGAAGCCGTACATGACAGATCTGTTATTGAAACCTTCAGAGGATGCACAAGAGGATGCAGATTCTGTCAGGCCGGAATGATTTACAGACCTGTAAGAGAACGAAAAAAAGATACTGTCCTAAATCTTGCAAAAACTCAGCTTGAAAATACCGGAAATGACGAGCTTTCTTTATTATCTCTATCAACAAGTGATTATTCTCAATTTAGAGAAATGACACTTGAACTCATGGATTATTGCAAGGAAACCAATGTATCTCTTTCACTTCCTTCCTTAAGAATAGACAACTTTGCCTTTGAAGTATTAAACAAAATTCAGGAATATAAAAAATCAGGTCTTACTTATGCTCCAGAAGCAGGAACTCAGAGATTAAGAGATGTAATTAATAAGGGCGTTACAGAAGATGATATATATAAATCTGTTGAGCAGGCGATAAGCCTTGGATGGAGAAACATTAAACTGTATTTTATGATTGGTCTGCCTACTGAAACTTATGAAGATTTAGATGGCATTGCAAAGATTGCTGAAAATATAATTGAGATAAACAAGAAATACAATGGTCCAAAGGGTGGAAGATTTAAGCTTACTGTTAGTGTTTCTAACTTTGTTCCTAAGGCAGATACACCATTCCAGTGGGAAAGACAGAACACCCCTGAGGAATTTAGGGAAAAACATGCTTATCTCGTACAAAAATTGAAGATTAAAGGAGTTACATTCAACTATCATGATAGTTTTACATCTGTGTGCGAAGCCATATTTGCAAGAGGTGACAGACGCACAGGTAAGGCTCTTCTTAAAGCACACGAAATGGGTGTAAGACTTGATGGATGGACGGAACATTTCCATCCTGACAGATGGCAGAAAGCTTTCCACGAAACAGGCATTCTACCTGAATATTATGCATTCAGACAAAGGGATGTAAATGAAATTCTTCCTTGGGACCATATTGATTGCGGTGTTAGTAAGAAGTTCCTTTTATTAGAAAGAAACAAGGCATACGGAGAAACTACAACCAAAGACTGCAGATATGGATGTGTTGGTTGCGGAATAAACAGAAAAGTAAAATGTGAGATGGAGGGAATATATGGCAAATAAATATGTAATAAAGTTTACTAAAAACGGTTATGCAAAATATACCTCTCATCTTGATTTGCTTAGATTTTTCAAACGTGCTTTTAGAAAAAGTAAAATCGCTTTAAGTTATTCACAAGGTTTTAACCCGCATCCCAAACTGGGCTTTGCACAGCCTTTATCTCTTGGATACAGCAGTTCATGTGAATTACTTGAGTTTACTACTGACATTAAGTATGAAACAGATGATATATACGAGATGTTAAGGGATATGATGCCGGAAGGTCTTGAACTGCTCTGGTGTAGAGAACTGGATGATAATATAAAATCACTTGCTTCTATTGCAGAGTGGGCAAAGTATAATGTACATATTCCTGCAACTTTTGACAGTAATAAGCTTAAACTTCTTGTAGATGAGTACATGGCAAAAGATGAGATTATTGCAATGAAGCGTCAGAAGAAGAGTAAAGAATTAGTACCTGTAGATATTAAGAAAATGATAAGGTCATTTGAAGCTTCAATAGAAGATGAAGGTACTGAACTAAACATGATTTTAGATTGCGGTAGTATTTCAAACTGCAGTCCGGAACTCGTAATTTCAACATTTTGTCAATTCGCATCTATCGATGTTCCGAGATACACAATAGAAGTTGATCGACAGGAATTAGGGTTTTACAATAATTTACAATTTTAATGTTGACTCCTTTTTACATAGGATGTAAAATTATGTAAAAGGGGGCATGGCATATGATAAATTTAAAAGATATTAAGTCCATAAAATCTTTTATAAGCTTAAAGGATTTTATACTTGATAACAAAGAGTCATTAAAAAAGGCAGCCCTGCCCATTACGGTAGCGGCTGCTGTTTTGATTTTTTGGTTTAATGGTACAACTGAATCAGCAAAAATAACTGACGATAATTTACAATATGACACTGATGATATTTCACAAGAGACATATAGTGACACAAATAAAAACAGTGATAATAATTCGTCTGAAGGGCATAATGAAAACATTTATGTAGACATTAGCGGATGCGTAAATAATCCCGGCGTTTATATGGTTAAGGAAGGAACAAGGCTTTTTCAGGTTATCGATAAAGCCGGTGGTCTAAAGGAGGATGCAGATACAGATAGTATCAATAGAGCAGAAAATGTTTTTGATGGGCAGAAAATAGTAATTAAATCCATTTCTGATAATTCTGATAGAGCTGATAATCTATTTCAAAGCAGTGGTATTGATAGTCAAGGCAAAATAAATATTAATTTTGCTGATGCTGCTACTTTAGAGCAAATACCAGGAGTTGGACCATCTACTGCACAAAAGATAATTGAATACAGAGAAAATATCGGCAGTTTTAGGACAATTGAAGACATTAAAAATGTAAGCGGAATCGGAGATAAAACATTTGAAAAGTTAAAAAACTATATTACTGTATAATTTTTACCAATTTAGTCGACAATATAGCAAGAGGTGATGAAAATGTTTTCTAAAAGAAAAAGAAATTATACACTTTTTGTATATGTTGCATTGATTATTACATCCTGTATGCTTATAGCAGCAATATTATGGCCTGAAAAACCTGAAATTGATAAAGATGATTCATTTGGACCGGTTCAGGAAGTTCAAAAGGAACAAAAGGCAGACAACAACGATGATAAAAAGAAGGATATTGCTAAAAGTGAAACTGAAACAAACACTTCAAATAAAAATGAATCATATTATATTGTATTAAAAGAAGGCGATGCAGTTTCTGTTTTCTTTGTTGATTCAAAAGGCGATAAGATCAAGCTTGAAGATACAGAAATCCTGTACGATTTGCTTACTGTTGAGGATCAGCAAAGATTTGACAAGGGCATTGTTATAAAAAATCAGGAGCAGCTTGCGTCTTTGCTACAGGATTATGAAAGTTAGGAGCAATGATGAAGGGCAAGTTTATAAAAGTTCTTTTGTTATTCTGCTTTACAATTTGTTTTATTGCAGCTGCAGGAACGGTAATTAACATATCTGAAGACTCAAAACACACTATGGAAGTGGTTTCCGAAAAAACATTAATACCTGGAGGACAATCCATAGGAATAAAAATGGATGTAAAAGGTGTGCTTGTAGTTGGACTTGAAGAAATCGAAACAATTGATAAAATAGTTAGCCCCGGAGCAGAAGCAGGAATTCAGATAGGTGATACTATCATTTCTATCGATGGCAAGGATGTTAATTATGCAGATGAGGTTTCCTCATTAGTAGGAACATCAAATAAAAAGTTAAAAGTTGAGATTCTTAGAAAAGATGAATCTTTTACGACGGAAATTACCCCTGCAAAAGACTATGCTTCAGGTCAATATAAGCTTGGGATATGGGTAAAAGAGAAAATAGCAGGGATTGGAACCCTGACATATTATGATCCTGATAAAAACATATATGGATCTTTAGGTCATGGAATATATGAACGAAAAACAAGACATTTACTTGATGTAAGAGAAGGTTATTTACTTAAAACAAGCGTTAATTCAGTAATAGAGGGTATTGATGGCAAGCCGGGAGAAATAAGGGGAATATTTTATCAACAGGATTCTCCAATAGGAAATGTATATAAAAATAGTGTAAATGGTGTATTTTCATATGGTAATGTGGATAACGTGATAAACATCGAAGAAACACCTTTAGTTGCTGCATCCAAAAATCAGATAAAAACCGGAAAAGCATACATTCTTTCTACGTTGCATGAGGATGATGTGGAAAAATTTGAGATAGAAATTACAAAAGTAAACAAATATAATAAAGTTAATTCGAAGGATTTGGAAATCAAGGTAACGGACAAAAAACTGCTGGAATATAGCGGAGGTATCGTACAGGGTATGAGCGGTAGTCCAATTATTCAGGAGGGAAAAATTGTTGGTGCTGTAACTCACGTATTAGTAAACGACCCTACCAGAGGATATGGTATATTTATTGAAAATATGTTAAATGCTTCTAAAGGCTAATATATCAAAATATTACATTTAAGTGACGAAATATTACAAAAAAGTAATTATTTGTAATATTTTTGCATTTAATATATTTTTTTATTAACTGTCATGTTATAATTTAATAAATCATTTTTAGATTATGAAAACTCGGCAAATGACATTTTTTTTATAATTAATAAAGGTTTTTTCAAATTTTTAACAAAGTATTTACACTCTTTTCTAAATAAAAATGTCGAAAATAATGTATTTGCATATTTTTTTGTCGTATATTGTCGAAATTTGAAATATTTTCTGAAAAAATTTTTTGTAAAAAAGGAAATTAAGTATTAAAATAAATACATGTATGAAGGGGAAACTTTTAATTAGTTAGTAGGAGGGATCTATATGAAAAAAATTACAGTCGGTGTAATTGATGACAATCATGATTATTGTGAAGTGGTATCGGATTATTTAAATAAGCAGGATAACATCAAAGTAATTTTTACTGCAAACAATGGTGCACAGGCCGTAGAGTATTTTTCATCAGATAATGAAATCCCAGATGTTCTTTTGCTGGATCTTATCATGCCTCATGAGGATGGCTTTTCTGTTTTAGAAAAGCTAAATGATCTTAACCTTGAGAAATATCCTAGAATTATCATGTCTTCAGCAATTGGACAAGATAGCATAATACAAAAGGCTATGCTTTTGGGAGCACAATATTATCTCGTTAAACCAGTCAATATGAATTTACTTATTAAACGTATCGTTCAATTGGGAAATGTAGAAGAGGACAGATTTGACATACAACCGAGTAGGAACAATGTCAGAAAGTCTCTTGTAATGAAAGATTCGCTTATTTCGAACGATTTAGAAATTGATATCACTAATTTAATACATGAAATTGGTGTTCCTGCGCACATTAAAGGATACAAATACCTAAGAGATGCAATTACACTCGCAGTAGAAAACATGGACTATCTTAGTGCAGTAACAAAGGAATTATATCCAGCTGTTGCAAGTAAAAATCATACTACTCCAAGTCGTGTAGAGCGCGCAATAAGGCATGCGATAGAAATCGCATGGAACAGGGGAAGGTTAGAAACCATTGAAGGCTTGTTCGGATATACTGTCAAAACTGACAAGGGTAAACCAACAAACAGCGAATTTATAGCAATTATTGCTGATAAACTAAGACTAGAAAGAAAAGTAATATAATAAAAAACCCTCTCTACTGTTCAAATTAGTAAAGAGGGTTTTATTTTAGTATCAATGAGTTGTTACCAGTTAATCAACATTTCTTTTACAAGGTTACATAGTTTTTCGCTGCTTTCGTTGGCAATTCTTAAAACATCTTCATGGCTATGTTTTACTTTAGCAATTCCTGTAGCCATATTTGTGATACAGGATAGACCAAAAACTTTCATTCCTAAATAATTTGCTGTAATTGTTTCAGGCACTGTGGACATGCCAGCAACATCAGCACCTAGAATTTTATATGCTCTTATTTCTGCTGCAGTTTCGAAACAAGGGCCTGAGAAAAGAGCATAAACGCCTTTTTTACATTCTATGCCGATTTTTTCAGAAGCAGAAAGAGCTTTTCCTATGAGTTCCTTTGAATATGGTTCAGACATATCAGGGAATCTTACTCCAAAGCGTTCATCATTTGGTCCAATCAAAGGATTGTTACCCCACATGTTGATATAATCTTCAATAATCATTAAATCACCAGGTTTAAATGTGTCGTTTATTGCCCCGCATGCATTTGTAACGATAATATTTTCAACTCCTAAAAGCTTCATTACATATACGGGATATGCAACTTCTTTCATAGTAAAACCTTCATAGTAATGAAAACGTCCCTGCATGGCAATAATACTCTGGGAACCTATTGTTCCAAGAACCATGTTGCCTGCATGACCTTTAACCGTCGATTGAGGAAAATTAGGAATATCTGAATAAGGAATTATCTCCTTATTTTCCATAAAATCAACAAGACCACCAAGGCCGCTTCCTAATATAACACCGATTTTAGGCCTTTGAGCTGTTTTTGAAAGAATAAAATCTGCAGATTCTTTTACTTTATTATAAAACATAAAATACCTCCTTTATTCGATATTTAAAGTATAATATATTTTCTAAGAAAAAACATCAGATTCACTAAAATAATAACTCTTTTTTTGCAGATGAATAGTATGAAATAGAAAATAATATAGGAGCGGGTAAATATGAACAAGCTAAAAGTAGCATTGATATTTGGAGGGAAATCAAATGAATACAAGGTATCTCAAAAATCTGCAGAATTCGTGCTAAATAACATAGATAGCACCAAATATGATATACATAAAATTGGTATAACAAGGGATGGAAATTGGGTTTTAACACAGGCTTCTGCCTATGAAATATCTATAAGTGAATGGCTTAGCAGTTCAGGTAACAAAAAATTGTATTTTAATACTGATGATATGAATAAACCGATTTATTACATAGAAAATGGACGAATGAAACCTTTAAAAGTGGATTGCTTTTTCCCGGTTTTGCATGGGAAAAACGGTGAAGATGGCAGTGTCCAGGGAATGTTTGAAGTATTAAATATAAATTATATTGGTTCCAAAATTATGGCTTCTTCCATATGCATGGACAAAGAATATACTAAAAAAATCGCAAAATCAGAAGGAATATTGCAAGCAAAAAGTGTTACTATTGATCATCTTGTATATTTGAATAATAAAGTGATTATTAAAGATTTGATTAATGAACTAGGAAGTTTTCCTCTATACGTTAAGCCTGCTAGAGGCGGTTCATCTATAGGTATTTCAAAGGTGTATACAGAAAATGAATTATGTAAAGCTATAGATAATGCATTTATGGAAGACGAAAAAATAATAATTGAGGAAGAAATCAGAGGAAGTGAAATAGAGGTTGCAATTTTAGGTAACATTAATCCAATTGTTTCTGTTCCGGGTGAAATAATTTCTGAAAATGACTGGTATGACTTTAATTCTAAATACAAAAGCAATAATTCAAAAACTGTCATTCCGGCAAGGCTTTCGTCTGAAATTAATAAAAAATGCATGGGTATTGCGCTAAAACTCTATAGATTGTTTGACTGCAAAGATCTGGCAAGAGTTGATTTCTTTGTAGACAACGATGGAAATATATTTTTTAATGAAATCAATACACTCCCGGGGTTTACAGATATAAGTATGTATCCTAAGCTTATGTTACATATGGGAATAGACAGCACACGTCTTATCAGCTTGTTGATAGACAATTCATTTTCTGATTCCTATTGATAAATGTAACGTAAAATATTATAATAATTGAGATAAATTATAGGAGAATGCATATGATAACACAAGAAATGATTAATAGAATTAATGAACTAGCGCATAAGAAGAAATCTGTAGGATTGACAGAAGAAGAACTGGCTGAGCAAAAATCTCTTTATAAAGAATACATTGCTGCTTTTAGGGCAAATTTAAAATCCCAGCTTGATATGATAGAAATTGTAGATGAGAAAAGCGAAAAATAATTAAAAAAATTTTTTTAGGACCGAAATTTTGACAAGTTTTTCGGTCCCTTTGTTTTATTCTAAAGATAGTATATCTTTGAAAGGTATGAGGGACCGAAATGAAAAAGATTGTGACTGTAATTGCTATTGCAATTTGCGTTTTTTTTACAACATCTTTTGCTGTAAAAGATGCAAATGAAGATGTTGTGGAATCTTTGGTATGTCAAAGAACCGATGTACTCAGTTCATATTATGCAGGGCATAAAGGCAAAGAGGAAACAATTAGTATTATTGAAAAAATCGAGACGGGCTTACTTAAAAGAAATGATATAGAAAACATAGAAAACTACTTTCAGACTGATATTGATCAGGTAAAAGGTTACACAATAAAAGATATTGATATAACATATGAAGATGATGAAATGATTTGTGCAAATATTACAATAGAATGGGAATCAGAGAGCATAATGGGGAATGAAAAATTCATTCACTGTTACAGTGTTATTTGTGAAAAAAAAGATAATACCTATAAATTGGCACAATTTTTGTAAATAAGTGTTTAATTTCTAAAAATTTTTGGTATAATATATAGGATATATTTTTAAGGAGCAGTTAGATTATGAGAAATGTATACTTGGACTATTCAGCAACGACTCCTGTTAAAGAAGAAGTCTTAAATGAAATGATACCTTATTTTACCGAAAAGTTTGGTAATCCATCAAGTTTATATGATAAAGGTTTAGAATCAAAAGATGCGATCACTGAAGCAAGAGAACGTGTTGCATCTTTAATTAATGCCAGCGCTGGTGAAGTTTTCTTTACAGCTGGCGGAACTGAATCTGATAACTGGGCTGTTTTTGGATCAGCTGAAGCATTAAAATCAAAAGGAAATCACATTATCACAACTAAAATTGAACATCATGCGATGCTGCATTCGTGCGAGTTTCTTGAAAAACAGGGATATGAAATTACTTATTTAAGTATCGATAAAGATGGCTATATCAGTTTAGATGAGCTTGAAAAGGCTATAACGGACAAGACTGTTTTAATCAGTATAATGATGGTTAACAACGAGATTGGTACTGTGCAGCCGATAAAAGAAGCTTGTGCAATAGCTAAAAAACATGGAGTTCTTTTCCACACAGATGCTGTACAGGCTTTGGGCAACGTTGAAATAGATGTAAAAGACTTGGGAATTGATCTTATGTCGATGTCATCTCACAAAATTTATGGACCAAAGGGTACAGGTGCTCTTTATATTAGAAAAGGTGTTAGAATAGCAAATTATCTTCACGGTGGCGCACAGGAAAATCGTAAGCGTGCAGGAACAGAAAACCTGCCTGGAATTATAGGATTTGGCAAGGCGGCAGAGCTTTCCAAAGCAAATTTTGAAAACCACGTTAAACACTGCAGTGAATTAAGAAATTATCTTAAGGATAGAATCATTAATGAAATTCCTGACACATATGTAAATGGTACTATGGAGCATAGACATCCCGGTAATCTAAATATTACTTTTAAGTATATTGAGGGAGAATCCATCTTACTTTTACTGAATCAGTTTGGCATAAGTGTTTCAACAGGTTCCGCTTGTTCATCAACATCACTGAACCCATCCCATGTGTTAACAGCTCTTGGAGTTCCTGTTGAAATGATACATGGTACTATCAGATTTACAGTAGGTGATTTTACAACAAAAGAAGACATAGATTATGTCGTTGAAAATTTAAAGACAATAGTTTCTAGATTAAGAGAACTATCCCCAGTTAATTCAATGAAAGGTTGGTAATAATTAATGGCTTTATATAATGATATTGTAATGGAGCATTTCATGAATCCTAAAAATGTGGGAGAACTTGAAAATGCTGATGGAACAGGTACTTATGGCAGCCCTGTTTGCGGAGACATGATGCAGATACAGATTAAGGTTGAAGATGAGAAGATTGTAGATGCAAAATTCAAAACCTTTGGTTGTGGAAGTGCAATCGCTTCTTCAAGCATGGCCACTTCAATGATTATTGGAAAGTCCATTGAGGAGGCACTCGAAATTACAAACAAAGAGATAATAGATAATTTAGGTGGACTTCCGCCGGTTAAGGTACATTGTTCTGTGCTTGCAGACAGAGCAATTAAGAATGCAATATATGATTATGCACAGAAAAATGGCAAGACATATGCAGCTCTTGAAGGCTATGATCCAAATGAAGACGAGGATGAACACGATCATGGAGACGTTGAAGAAGAATAAAGTTTTGTTAGGTTTAAGCGGCGGAGTGGATAGCACTACCGCTGCTTTATTATTAAAGGAAAAAGGACTTGAAGTAACTGGATACTATTTTGATGTTCTTGGCAGTAATGACAATGCCAAAAAAGAAGCACAGGATGTTGCTAAGCAACTTGGAATAGAACTTATTGTTGAAGATGTTTCAGAAAGCTTTAAGGAAAAAATAATTGGCAATTTCATCGATGAATATCTTTCAGGTAGAACACCAAATCCGTGTGTAATATGTAATCCAATGATTAAGTTTAAAAAACTTATTGAATGGGCAGATAAGCTTGGAATATATTATATTGCAACGGGGCACTATTGCAGGATTATCGCAGATGGAAGGAGCGGGAACTTTTATGTTACCAAGGCTGCCAATGCTAAGAAGGATCAATCTTATATGTTGTACAGGCTTGGTCAGGATGTTCTTAGAAGGTTGATTTTTCCACTGGGAGAATTTATTGATAAAGATCAAACGAGAGATATTGCAAGAAAAAACAATTTAATTAATGCAGATAAAAAGGACAGTCAAGAAATCTGCTTTATCGATGATTCAATTGGATATGCTGATTACATCAAAGCACTAGGATATAAATCCAGACCAGGTGACTTCGTTACAAAGGATGGAAAAGTTGTAGGAAAGCATCAAGGAATTGTCAACTATACTATCGGTCAAAGAAAAGGTCTAGGGGTAGCTCTTGGAAAACCTGCATTTGTTACAAAAATTGATTGCAAGAATAATAGGATTGTTCTGGGAGATAATTCAGATCTTTTCACAACTGTTGTAGAATGCAGCGATTATACGTTCGCTGCAGATGACGCTCGGCTATATGATGGCAAAGTAGTAATGGCCAAAGTAAGGTACTCAGCAAAGCCTACAGAAGCCAAGTTAGAAGTTGACGATAAAAAAATTACAGCAACTTTTACTGAAGCTCAACGTGCTGCTACACCTGGACAATCTATTGTTTTTTATGACGGTGAAAAGGTAATCGGTGGCGGATTTATCGATTGATTCATTTGATTCATTAATTTTTAATTTATTGATTGATCCAATATAATATCAGATAATAAGTATATTTATTTTTCTTCTTTCAAATAATACATTTGAGGAGGGGATTAAAATGGAGAAATCACGTACTGCTGCTTTTGTGACTATGGCAGCATTGGGTACAGCTGTTGCTATGGCTTATGCGTCTATGAAGCCTAATGCAAAATCACAATTAAAGAGAGATATGAAAAATACCATGTCTAGCGTGGAAGACATTAAACATGATATGAGTAATGTTGGACAGGATGTAACTGATATGGCAAAGAATCTAAAGAATAACATGATGTAGTGAAAAAAGGGTGATAGCAACGATTCTATCACCCTTTTTTATAGACTTTTTTATATATTTATGATAAAATATATGCATTGTTTTAGGAGGAACATTTCATGGAAAAATTAGGTTTAAATGAAATAAGAAAGAGATTTTTAGATTTTTATAAGAGCAAAGAACATTATGTTGGTAAGAGTGCATCACTTATTCCACAGAATGACAAGAGCCTTTTACTTATAAACTCGGGTATGGCCCCACTTAAAAACTATTTTGCAGGTGTTGAAACTCCTCCTGCGAAGAGAATGACAACATGTCAGAAATGTATAAGAACAGGTGATATTGACAATGTTGGAATTACTTCTAGACATGGTACATTCTTTGAAATGTTAGGTAACTTTTCATTTGGCGACTATTTTAAGGAACAGTCCTTAAAATGGGGTTTGGAATTCATGACAGAGCATCTTAATATGCCTTTTGAAAAAATTTGGGCAACAGTATATGAAGATGATGATGAAGCTGTTGAAATATGGAAGAAACTAGGCATGCCGGAAGAAAGAATCGTTAAACTTGGCAAGGATGATAACTTCTGGGAAATCGGATTAGGACCATGTGGACCATGTTCAGAACTGTATTTTGACAGAGGTGAAGAATATGG
>JAQXRN010000053.1 GCA_029218545.1 Bacillota bacterium
AAGGGCGAGCCTGTGGCAATTGGTCGTCTGGAACGCTTTGTAGCTGATTATGCTCGTGAAAATGGCTTGGACAACGAAGTAGAAGCTCCTGCAGAACGCAAGGGCAAAAAGGTTGCTGTTGTGGGCAGTGGCCCCAGCGGCTTGACCTGCGCTGGTGATTTGGCAAAAATGGGTTATGATGTAACCATGTATGAAGCACTGCATGCGGCTGGCGGCGTGCTGATGTATGGCATTCCTCAATTCCGTCTGCCCAAGGAAATTGTGCAGCATGAAATTGCCGGCTTGAAAAAGCTGGGCGTTAACATCATTGTAAACGCTATTATTGGCCGTACCTTTACCATTAAAGAATTAATGGAGGAGGAGGGCTTTAGTGCCGTTTACGTTGGTACTGGCGCTGGCTTACCCCACTTCATGCATATTGAGGGCGAAAACCTCAATGGCGTTTATTCCGCCAATGAGTTCCTGACTCGTGTTAATCTGATGAAGGCTTACCAAGTCCCCCGCGTAGCAACTCCTGTATACGTTGGCAAAAAGGCGGCTATTGTGGGCGCTGGTAACGTGGCCATGGATGCTGCCCGTACTGCTAAGCGTTTGGGCGCAGAGAAGGTGTATATCGTTTACCGCCGCGGCGAGGACGAAATGCCTGCCCGTAAGGAAGAAATCGGTCATGCTAAGGAAGAGGGCATTGAGCTGCGCCTTTTGAATAACCCTGTGGCCATCGAGGGCAACGAAAAGGGCTGGGTAAGTGGCCTGAAGTGCGTGAAGATGGAGCTGGGCAAGGCGGACGCTAGCGGACGCCGAAGCCCTGTGGCTATTCCTGGCAGCGAGTATGTATTGGACGTTGATATGGTAGTTATGGCCATCGGTCAAGGCCCCAACCCCTTGATTAAGGATACTACCCCTGATTTGGAGGTTAATAAACGCGGTAATATTGTTGCCGATGAAACTGGCGCTACCTCCATCCCCGGCGTTTTTGCCGGTGGTGACATCGTAACCGGTGCAGCTACTGTTATCAGCGCCATGGGCGCTGGCAAGAAGGCTGCTGCGGCCATTGACGCCTACTTGCAGGGCAAGTAAATTTGCTTAGTGTTTTGATGTAATTATTGTTGATATTAAGTAATTATTTATGATACTAAGTGATTTTAGGCAAAACGGTGATATGTAATTATTGTTGATATCAACATAAAAACTAAGAAAAGTATAAATGTAAATATTGTTGATACTAAAAAGGCAGGGCTTCGGTTCTTGAGAACCGTAAACTAATCTGTTAATCTTAATGTAAAAGCAAAACAGAACTTTATAGCAATGTGTTAGTTATAGAGGTTAGAGAAAATTTTGTTGTCGTAAAGTAATTTGTTAATTTAAATAAGAGCTGTGATTTGATTAAAAGTTATGGCTCTTATTTTTTATGTATGTTGAGAGATATCTTTATGTTTTGAATATTGGAAGACATTAAGGATTATTTCTTTAAGTGGTATAATGAATCTGGGTAGATCTTCTGTCTAAGAAGGAATGTGTTATAATGCGATTTGATCATCCGATATATGCGTTTAGGAACGGAAATATTGTTGGTATAGATGACGATAATGTTGTTAGCGGTCTCGCCTGTAATTGTATTTGTCCTCAGTGCGGAGGACGTCTGGTAGCTAAAAAAGGACAGAAAGTTATTCATCATTTTGCTCATCATGTCAAACAGGATTGTACTTATGGATATCAGACATCTCTTCATCTGCTTGCCAAAGAGATATTAGATGAAGCAGATGAGATGTATGTACCTGATATTTCCGTCAAATATGAAAATACTAATCGTGGTAATGTTGTAGTTTCTAAAGGCAAGTATATCCATATTGATAAGGTTATGCTTGAAAAGAAATTTGATGATGTGATTCCTGATGTTACAATTGAATCTGGCGGGCATAAACTGTATGTCGAGATATATGTAACACATAAAGTCGACGATGTTAAGCTTAAAAAGATTCAGGAACAGGATGTTTCTACGCTTGAAATTGATTTGAGTGATATAGATAGGCTTATTACTAAGGAAGAACTTAAGGAAATTCTTTTAGGTCCTTGCAAGGAAAAAAGATGGATTTATTCAAAACTTGGCAAAAAAATACATGATGACAATATTGCGTTGGCTGATAGAATTATATGTAGGTCAGTAAGGGCTGAGAATTGTCCTTTATTGCAAAGATGTTTCCGGGGCAGGTATTATGCAAATATAATAGATGATTGTAATCATTGTCAGTATTGTGTTGGTATGGAGCATGATAGGTTGTTATGTCTTGGACGTAAGCAGAATGCTGTTTGCAACTGTAAGAATGTTAAGGAACCTAAAAATGTTGCTGGTCCTGTCTCTATTTGTCTTTGTTCTGGTTATTTATTGGTAGATATAAATGCTTTTTCTTCACTAGAGTTTCGTCAATTTGTTAAAAGTAGTTCTAATATGAATTGGGAAGCGAAACATAACAAGTATAACTCGAAAGTGCAGTTTATACTTAAGTGTTCTTATGCTGATATGAACGAGTTACTTGGTATTCTTGAAGTCTTCAACAGATATTTTCATGGATATGTTATTCATGGTTATAGAAGCAGAGAGGAATATGAAAATCTGATGGAAATTCTTGAAAAACACAATAATTAAGTTTGAGTTTGTTATAATTGTTATATTTGCAAAACAAAAAAATACCCGCCGAGGTACTTGTTTCAACGGGGATAAGATAATAATAAAAAGCACTCTAAGTTTTAAATTTGGAATAGAGTAAGAGCTGTGACTTGTTAATGTTGCGACTCTTATTTTTATGTAATGAAATAGGAAAGGCAGCCACACATAATTTTGGGGCTGCCCGTGTCATTTTAAGTTTTTTATTGGTAACTGCTATTCATTACTTGGAAGGAGTATTGACCTGGCTTATCAGAGTACTCATAGCTAAGTTCAGGTACAGGAAATGTAATAATGTTTTTGAGCAGAATTTTGGCTGGTTCTGTCGATGTGATTCACCGTGCGAATATTGTAACGAAAAAGCACGTACTGACTTTGCGGGACGTGTCAGAAAACTATATGACGACGAGTATACTGTTATAGGTAATTATATCAATAATTATACTGATATAAAAATACTGCATAATGTGTGTGGCATGGAGTATGAATACAGTCCGATGCGGTTCTTAGATGGCAGGGTGTCATGCAGGTATTGTGCTGAGAAGCTAAAGGAAAGCAAGACTGATGGGCGTATAGGCGAGACTAACATAGCTAAAAATGGTATGCGGATGACTATTATTGCTTTTAGAAAATACAATGATATTGACGTTCAATTCGATGACGGAACAGTACGTGAACATATACGCTATGAGCATTTTTTGAGTGGCGATGTTATCAATAAAAATGTCGGCGGGGCAAAGTCAATTAAAACAAGGGAGCAGGTGTTGGGCATGCAAGTCCCGAATGTATATAACGGAAAGATGATGAAGCTTATAGAATATCGTTCATCTGGGGATGTTACAATAGAAGTTGAGGATGGTACTGTTTTCAAGACAAAGTTGGCCAGGTAGTTATACTTCTACTACAATTACTATTGGTGATGGTGATTATGGTAATCCAAAATACTATATGGTTATTGGACTTGACAGTTGAGAGATAAAATAATTATTTTTAGCTTTCTTTTTACGAAAGACTTTACGGCGGACATTTGATGGAACTACTTCAGAAACAAAGAAACAGATGATTCACCGTTTTAAACAAAAATAGCAGGCACTACCATCTAAGGTACGCCTGCTATTTGTTTTTTGTACAAACAATAGTTACATACTTTATGACAGAAAATCGGTTGAAAAATGCAGCGGTATATGAAATAGTTACATAAAAATAGATAAAAACAGTCGAAAATGGGGGAGTTGGTCCAAACAATAGTTACATAGAAACACTTAGACTTTGAACCGTTTGTTTAACTTGCAAAGTCGCGTAACCTCAATTACATATAAAAAGCTCTCCACCTTTGGTTATTTTACCAATAGAGGGAGAGCTTTTTTTATACTGTTATTAGAAGGCGTTTTGCAAGAATCTTTCCAAATCGGCTTCGTCCATGGAGCCAACTATTTTCGCTTTTACAACACCATTGGTATCGATGATGA
>JAQXRN010000054.1 GCA_029218545.1 Bacillota bacterium
CGGAAAATGCGTCATGGAGTACAGCTCCTTCAACTGACAATGAGGTTATGAAAAATGTAATCATTTCATATACTTATAAAGTTGGAGATTCAGGTGAACAGGTATGGAAAGCTACTGATGGCAAGACTTATTACTGGCCTAATTATTCAAAAACAACTTTGTCATTCTTTGCATATTCCCCATATTCAGTGGCAGGAAGTACAGATCCGTCGGTTGCTGCTGAAGGTATGGGCGTCACTCCGACATTTACAGCTGCAGGCGGAATCAAGATAGAGGGTTATGAACATAAAGACCAGACTTTGGATTTCATGACTGCAGATGCAAAAGACAGAACATATACACAACCAGATGGTCCTGAAGGTGAAAGTGAAGCAACTGATGGAACTGTAAAACTTCAGTTCAAACATCAGTTGACACAACTGGTATTTGCCGTTAAGAAGGCTGCCGACTACAATGGCATTACAATGGAGCTTGTTTCAATAAAATTGGATAAAATTGGCAATACTGCTACTTTCGAAAATGGAAAGTGGGGTACTCCATCTACTTATTCAGGAACATATAACATCGACTATACTGGTGTTACTCCTATGATATTTACAAATGCTGATGCTGTAACCTCCAATGGAATGACTGTGATTCCTCAGGATTTAATTGCTTCAGCTGAGTCAGCTCCTGGTCAGACAATGACAATCGTATATGAAATATCAGGAACTGGTGTCGCAAAAGAAATCGTTACAAAAACTGTCGACCTCTATACACAGAATTTGACAAAATGGGAACCAAACCAGAAGATTACCTATAATATATCAATCGGAATGCAGGAAATCCTCTTCAATCCATCAGTCAGCACATGGACTACCCCGGAAAGCAGTGCCGAAGTACCAATCAACTAAACAATATACCGATTACAAACGGTCGCTGAGTAAGTTGCAGTGGCAGATAGCCGGGGGCGGCATTGGCTCCCGAAAAGGGAAGGGGCCCACGAAGTGGGAAGGACCGCCAGCGGCTATCTGCTGCTGCAATATTCATAATAGCAAAGAAGGAGACTAAAAAATCAACTTTTTAGTCTCCTTCATCGTGTTCGTCCGGCACGAACATACTCTAACGGGTGCAAGTCCCCAAACCGCCCTGATAGTGGGAAGGTTACAGCCAAGGACAAGGGAAATTCGATACTGTGTTGCAACTTCCGCGGCCATGACCCTCAGCCGAAAGCTCTGATGGAGAAGCTCGGACTCACGAAATAATTGTTGAGAACTCTGTATTTCAGATGTCTCGACTGCGCACTGCGTGCTTCGCTCGACATGACAGGAATGGCGCACTGTGTACGTGCTTCGCTCGATATGATAGGGAGGATGGGATAAATGCTAATGGTTTGAGAATTAGTTCTTTGTGAGTGGGGCAAATTTAAAAAGTTGTACCAAAGTTTGCATTTTTTTGCAACTTTGGTACAACTTTTTATAGGTTTTGTTATATATTTGCAAAAATACTGAGTGCTATGGATAAGATTATAGGAAGAGACTCTGAACTTGGATTGTTGGATAAGTATAATAAAAGTGGCAGGAGCGAGTTTGTCGCTTTGTATGGACGACGACGAGTTGGAAAGACATCTTTGGTAAGGTATTACTTTAAAGATAGGTTTGACTTTTATGTTACTGGTGTATTAGACGGGACCAAAGCGGATCAAGAGGCTGCTTTTTATGATGCTTTAATCAAGTATGGATACTCAGGTGAGAAGCCGAAAAATTGGAAAGAGGCATTGAATGCCCTCGGTGCCATTTTGGAGAAGAAGAAAAAAAAGAAGAGGTGTGTGATATTCATTGATGAACTTCCATGCTTTGATGCAGACTATTCTGGGTTTGTGAAAGATTTCGGAGATTTTTGGAACAGAATGGCGTCGTGGTATGACAATATCTTCTTGATTATATGCGGATCGGCGACAGCTTGGATGATTCGTAATGTAATTGATTCCAAGGGAGGATTACATAATAGGGTTACTCACGAGATGCATCTTCGCCCATTTGATCTATATCAGACAGAGCAATATGTAAAGGCCAGGAAGGGGAAATGGGACAGATTGTCGATTCTTCAGATGTATATGGCGTTAGGTGGTATTCCATATTACTTTTCTCTAGTTGATTTTAGTAAGAGTCCGGCAGAGAATATAGATGCTCTATTCTTTTCACAAGATGCAGAATTGAAAAAAGAGTATCGTAGGTTGTATAAGTCATTGTATAAGAATCCAGACCAGTATCTGGAGATTATTAATGTGCTTGCTAATAGCAGAAAGGGAATGACTCGTAAGGAGATACTGACAAAATTGAAGTTGACTTCTGGAAGGATGATATCAGAGCGACTTGAAGATTTGGTGTTATGTGATTTCATTTCCTATCATAGTAATGGTGGAAAGGAGAATTCAGGAATCTATCGTCTTGTGGACTTTTATACGCTATTTTATTTGACTTTCTGCAAGAATGAAATAACAGACAGAGCATATTGGAGACATACTATAAATACTCCGGTTCAGAATACTTGGTATGGACTTGCATTTGAGCGAGTTTGTATGTGTCATATATGGCAGATTATCCAGGCTCTCAGGTTAGATTCAATGTTGACAAAGTACTATTCGTGGCGAAGTAAACAATCAGAAATCGGAGCTCAGATAGACCTGGTAATTGAGCGGGCTGACGGCATAATTGATGTCTGTGAAATGAAGTATTCGCGCTCAGATTATAAGCAAGATATAGATGATAGCAGAAATCTTGTCAATAAGATTGATGATTTTGTCTCTGAAACAAAAACAAAGAAATCTGTGCAGACCGTTTTGGTCACAACGTATGGATTAAGAGAGGGTGCTCATGCGGATGATTTTCAGAAGATTCTTACTCTGAATCATTTATTTACTGAAAATATGGAATAGTGAAGTTGTACCAAAGTTTGCATTTTTTTGCAACTTTGGTACAACTTTAGTGTCGTGTTTGCTGTGGAAAATTCTTGATTTTTGCTTGCATAAGTCATGGAAAACGACTTGCTGCAAAAATGGGCCTTTTCCCTTACGAATCATCAGTATTCTTATTTCGGGCCGCAAAGCAAGTTGCAGTGGCAGATAGCCGAGGGCGGCATTGGCTCCCGAAAAGGGAAGGGGCCCACGAAGTGGGAAGGACCGCCAGCGGCTATCTGCTGCTGCAACATCCATCATAGCAACTCGCCCAGTAATCATAGCCGTAACCCTAGTAATCATAGCAACCCTAGTAATCATATCGGCCCCATTTGCAAGCCCAAACCGAAAATCACCTGCCATACGCACCAGCCTTCTGTGGCTTTCTGCTGGGGATAAGGCTGGCAGGTGCGGTCATTTTGCCCGAACCTGCCATGCGCAACAGCCTCTAAGCAATGTGTAAAGCACATTGCCATGGCAGGTGATTTTCGACTTGCCATTAATTCCGTTCTTGTATGGCTTTTTGCTATGGCAGGTGATTCTCGGCTAAGAAAGCTTTACACAGTCACCTCATCTGAACCCTTTAAGTTTTGACAATCTCGTCCGGAAAAACAGCCATTCTCCGGACGAAATGTCATTTCCTGATTTAGGTTGACTCCGATCGGAGCCTATCTCTGAAAGAAGTTGACTCTGGTTTAACTTTATAACTGATATTTGTTGACTTGTAGTCTTTGTC
>JAQXRN010000055.1 GCA_029218545.1 Bacillota bacterium
AATTTATTTATATTGTTTCCAATTTTATCAGGATGTATGTTTGGAGCATCAGGAATATTTGTAAGAACCTTCGGTTCCTTTGGAATGGATAACATTACAATTACTTTTGCAAGAGCAATTTTTGCAACGGCAATTATGTTCTTCTTCCTGATGATTAAAGATAAAACGCTGTTAAAAATAAACATTAAGGACATATGGGTATTCTTGGGCACCGGAATAATAGGAATGTTTGGTGTAACCTACTTCTATAATGAAGCTGTATCGCGTGTATCTCTGGCTTTGGCTGCAATACTGCTTTCACTTGCGCCCATATTTGTTATGTTAATGGCAATGGTGCTTTTCGATGAAAAAATAACCTTAAAGAAGATGGGATGTATGATGTTTGCTGTAGGTGGATGTGTACTTGCAAGTGGTATCGCTGAGGAGGGAGCGATTACCGTATCTGTCCTTGGGATAGCAATGGGCCTTGTTTCAGCTGTGTTTTATGGGCTATATAGTATTTTTTCGAGAAAAGCGACAGATAAAGGATATCATACGTACACAATTATTTTTTACAGTGTGATGCTCATAACGATGGTACTGATTCCTTTTGCAGATATATCATTAATATGTGATTATGCAGCAGCTGCACCATTTAAGAGAATACCTTTTCTGATTTTACATTCATTAAGCTCTGCAGTACTTCCTTACATATTACTTACTATTGCATTGAAACATATTGAAGTAGGTGTGGTTTCAATCCTTGCTTCAGGTGGTGAGCCCATTGCGGCAGTGATATTTGGAATCTTTTTTTACAGTGAGGTCCCGAGCCTGTTGATGGTTGCCGGATTGATTGTAACGATTGCAGCATTGTCTCTATTATGCTTGCCAAATAAGAAAGAAAAAACATGACATATAAATAAAAAGGATGGTGCAGCATAATAATTTACGCATTACCATCCTTTTGGTATTCCCGGCCAGAATCGAACTGGCAATAGCGCTTTAGGAGAGCGCTGTTATATCCATTTAACTACGGGAACAAAATCTTTACTATGCTATTATATCATTTCCTGGCAAAAAAATAAATAATGATATTGTTATTTATTTTCTTTTATTGTATACTTGAAATGTATTGTTAAAAAGGTAACAAAATAAACCTAACAGGGAGACAAAAGATGTATAAAGTATCACATTTGCAAGAAGAGTACAAAAAGAAACTCATTACCGCTGATCAGGCGGCAGCTATGGTTAAACCAGGAGACAGACTGCATTTTGGTACAGGCTGTGGCGCAATCGTAGACATTGATAAGGCTATCGCAAGAAGAGCCGACGAACTAAAAGATGTTACAGTATTAAGTACAGTTTCAATAAGAAAAGAACCATTTGAAACTTACAAGGCAACAACAAGCAACGAACAGGTAAGATTCCAGTCCGCACATTTCAGCGGCTTTGACAGAAAGATGTCAAAGGATGGACGTTGCTGGTATATCCCAATGCTATTCTGCGAATTACCATTCCTATGGACAAACAACAACAACGATATTGATATCGCAATGTTCCAGGTTGCTCCAATGGACGAACATGGTAACTTCAATCTGGGACCACAGATTGCTGACATGTGGGGCGTAATTAAATCTGCAAAGAAGATTATTGTAGAAGTTAATGAAAATATGCCGATTGCACACGGTTATCAGACACAACTTAACCTTTTTGGCATAGACTATGTAGTTGAAGGAAGCAATACACCTCTTGCAGAATTACCTTCAAAGGAACCTTCAGAAATAGATAAATTAATCGCAGGCCATGTAGTAGAAAGAATTAAGAGCCACAGCACATTGCAGCTTGGTATCGGAAGCCTTCCTCTTTGCATCGGTCAGAAGATTGCAGAGTCCGATTTAAGAAATATCAATGCACATACAGAAATGCTTACAGATGCATATGTTGATTTATTTGATGCAGGAAAGTTAACAGGCAACAAGCCTATCGATAAGGGTAAAGCTGTTTATACCTTCGCGGGCGGAAGCAAGAGATTGTACGATTTTATCGACGATAACCCAATCTGCTGCAGTGCTCCTGTAGACTATGTAAACTTAATTGAAACAGTGGCAAAGATTGACAACTTTGTATCCGTTAACAGCTGTATTGCAGTTGACCTTTATGGACAGGTTTGCTCTGAATCTGCAGGCTATCAGCAGATCAGCGGTACAGGAGGACAGCTTGACTTCGTACTCGGAGCATTCCAGTCAAAGGGCGGACAGAGCTTCCTTTGCACACCATCAACTAGAAAGAATAAGGATGGAGAGCTGGAATCTCTAATTACTCCGGGTCTTGCTCCTGGATCCATTGTTACTACCCCAAGAATGGCTACAAACTTCATCGTAACAGAATACGGTGCAGCAGACCTTAAGGGTAAGAGTACATGGGAAAGAGCAGAATTACTTATCAATATTGCACATCCACAGTTCAGAGATGACCTTATCAAGGAAGCAGAAAAGATGGGTATCTGGAAGCACACAAGTAAATTATTATAATTGATTACATATAAAACCTCATGCCAGTTCAGTTGGCATGAGGTTTAACTTTTCATATTAATAATTACTGTACGAAGTTGTCGGTTTCTTTGTCGAGTATACTGCCATCGGAAGCGCTGATAGTATAATCATACTTTGTTTTATCTGTATGGAACTCAATTTCGTATTGATGAATTCCGTTGTCGGTGTCAGATTCGGTTTTTGTAAAAGAAACCTGCTCCTCATTAAGATTTGCATCGCTTAAGGCGATAGATTTAGCTTTTTCAAGACCTATGTCATTAGAATTATCGTTATTTGTTAAAGCCTCTCCCTTGATGAGCTCCCTATCCATTTCGATTATTTTACCTGAGTTGGCATCAACAGTATAACTGTATTTGTATTTATCATCGGAAAAATAAACCTCGTAGCAAGAAACACCATCATCGTAATCGTGATGTGCTCTGATATTTTTTACATCACTTTCGGAACGACCGGCATTTTCGAGAGCGAGGGCGATGCATTTATCCATGGACAATGAATCAGCGGAAGTTGGACTCATGTTGCCGATGAAAGCCCATGCGATCAAAAAGAGCAGAACCAGAAGTATAATAACGAAAATCGCAATTTTCATAGGCGAACTGAAAAATTTTTTATCTTTTTCCATAAATATGACCTCTTTTTTTAATAGTATATGTACTTTTATAGAAAATAATATGTACTGCTACAGAAAATTAGAGAAGTCCTAAAATTTGTTCCTTTGTATGAAGTCCGATTACTTTATTTGAAACTTCAGCATTGTTAAATACCATAAGAGTAGGAATGCTGAAAATGCTGTAGCGAATGGCAAGTTCAGGCTCCTTGTCAACATCAATTTTGCATACTTTGATGTCCGGTCTTTCTTCTGCGATTTCTTCAATAATAGGCGCAAGCATTCTGCAAGGCATGCATCTAGGTGCCCAGAAATCTACAAGGACAGGGCCACGGTGCATTAAAACTTCTTTATCAAAATTATCTTTTGTAATTTCTAACATAATGTATTCCTCCTAAATAGAATTTACATATATTATACCCATAATAAGAAATATTTATCATAAATAAAATTACTGGGTAATTGAAAATTTCTTTGTAGCATTCAGATATTGCATAAGCATCCCAAGATTAGCATAGTAATATGAGAATTTATCCTTCTTCTTTACTTCTATCAGGCCGCTGTCAGCAAGTTTTTTGACGTGTTGAGAAATAGTTGCCTGTGCATAATCAAAATTTTCAACAAGATCTTTGTTGCAGACAAGGACCATCGCTCTGTTGGCCTGCATGATGTATCTGAAAATCTTAACTCTTGCAGGGTGAGCTAATGCATCAGAAACCTTTGCAACAAGTAGAATTTCTTCTTCGAGCATTTCGTCAGATTCTTTTCTTAGTCTCATAAATGTTTTCCCTTCTAAAAAATTACCTAATCATTATGACAGAAAGCAAGGTAATTTTCAAGAAATAATAGATGCAAAAATATTTGCAGTACCGGGCATAATGTGGTAAAATAGGCATGTGGAGAAGGTTATATGAAGAAGGAATATTACGAAAAAATAATACGAGAACTTATTGAACTTATAGACGAAGGCGTATATATCGTTGACGGCAAAGGTGTCGGATGCTTTTACAATGATAAAATGGCATCAATGGAGAAGGTAAACGTTGACGACGTATTGAAAAAGACCTTTTCTGATGCCTTTCCGGAGGTTAGAAACACCGACAGTACGATGCTTAAGGCCCTTCTTAAGGGGGAACCGACTCTAAAGAAACAGCAGACATATAAAAACTTCTACGGTAAGGAGATTACCACTATAAACAGCACCATTCCAATAAATATAGATGGAGAAACTGTGGCTGCAATTGAAGTTGCAAAGGATATTACTGATATAAGACGAATGTCGGATACGCTGCTGGAGCTACAGAAGGAGAAAACTACACCTCCTGAACAACGAAAAAACACTATCAAGCGATATACTTTTGATGACATACATGGAAAGAACGAGGACTTTCAGATTGCATTAAATAGAGCAAGAAAGGCTGCTGAAACTGATGCATCCGTTTTCATATATGGAGAGACAGGAACAGGTAAAGAACTGTTTGCTCAGAGTATTCATTACGGTGGAAAGCGTCAGAATAAACCTTTCCTTGCACAAAACTGTGCAGCAATTCCGGAATCGCTGCTTGAAGGACTACTTTTCGGCACTTCTAAGGGAAGCTTTACCGGGGCTGTAGATAGAGAAGGTCTGTTTGAACAGGCCAACGGTGGAACTTTGCTCCTTGATGAAATAAGTGCAATGCCATATGATTTGCAGAGCAAGCTTCTAAGAGTTCTGCAGGAATCATATATAAGAAGAGTAGGTGGAATGAAGGACATTCCTATTAATGTAAGAATTATAGCTACGGTCAACGAGCCTCCGGAGGATTTAATCGCCCAGGGAAAGCTCAGAAGTGACTTGTACTATAGATTAAATGTAGTTAATCTTCAGATACCTGCTCTAAGAGAACGACTAGATGATGTGCAGATTCTGGCAGAGAGTTTTCTGGAAAAGTTCAATAAACGCTACAATAAGGAAATCTGGATGATTTCAGATGGCGCATTGAAGAAACTAAAAAGCCATGATTATCCAGGTAACGTAAGAGAATTGCAGAATATAATGGAACAAGCTGTTTCCATGAGTGATAACGAACATGTTCTTACAGAAAAGAACCTTGCGATGTCAACTGTCAGCAGAAGAACAAAAGCTCCCGCAATAGATTTTGAAAAGGATGTTCCGCTAGACGAGTATTTAGAGCGTATTGAAGTGAAGATTATAAGGGACGCTTTGCTTGAATCAGGTGGAAATATTTCAAAGGCTGCAGAAAAACTGCAGATAAAGAGGCAGACGTTGCAGCATAAACTGAAGAAACATAAGTTGAATATAGAATAGGAAAGGTTTACAATAACTTAGAAAAAAATTCTTGTGCAAAAATATTTGCATTAAAAAAGCAAAAAAATTTGCACATAGAGACCAACTGCCATAAGGAAGATGTGGGCAACGGCAGTACAAAAAGATATTAAGGCAAGAATTTGTGACATATGAACAAAAATATGAAAAAGTTCATGGTTTTTTTATCAATCATTCACAAGAAGAGTGGAGATAAAGTATACAATATTCAAATATTGAGGTGGCACAAGGCTTGCTTAATATATGAACAGTTATATCTTTAAACTAAATTTTTTATTAAAAAGGAGAAACTAAGATGAAAGAAGTAAAAGTAATTATCTGGGGACTTGGCGCTATGGGCGGCGGCATGGCTGACATGCTTCTACAGAAAAAAGGTGTTGAAATCGTAGGTGTTGCAGGTAGAGGTGCTAAGATCGGTACTTCAATGTACGACTACATCAAGACTGAAAGAGGTGACAGACCTGACGTATTAATTCAGGCTGCAGAAGATATCATTAAGCCAGGTGCAGCTGACGTAGTTCTTCTTTGCACAGACTCATTCACAAAGAATGCATTCCCAAGATTAAAGTTCATCATGGAACAGGGAATCAACGTAATCACTTCTGCTGAAGAAATGGCTTATCCAAAGGCTCAGAGCCCTGAATTAGCTGAAGAATTAGACAAGATCGCTAAGGCTAATGGCGTATCCTGCTTAGGTACTGGTATCAACCCAGGACACATCATGGACTTACTAGTATTAGTAATGACAGGTTGCATGGTTGACGTTGAACATATCCTTTCAAGAAGAGTTAACTCATTATCTCCATTCGGACCAGTTGTAATGGAAGAACAGGGTATCGGTATCTCCGTAGAAGAATTTAAGGAAAGAAAAGCAAACGGAACTATGTCCGGTCACGTTGGTTTCGCTGAATCCGTTGGCATGATCGCTGAAGGTATGGGCTTATCCGTTAAGGAATTCAAGCAGGACATGAACCCTATCACAACAGATGTTGACAGAAAGTCACCTTACGGCTTCGCAGCTGCAGGTTCTTGCGCAGGTGTTGCTATGGAAGCTGATGCTGTATTAGACAACGGTATGGAAGTTAGAATGGAACACCCACAGCAGATCGAACCAGAACAGGTTGGCGTAACTACTGGTGACTATGTAATCATCAAGGGTACTCCAAGCGTTAACATGCTTAACACTCCAGAAGTTGAAGGTGGTCTTGGAACAATCGCTATGTGCGTAAACATGATTCCACACATCATCAATGCAAATCCTGGTTTACACTCAATGATTACTCTTCCAATTCCAAGAGCAATCATGGGCGACTTCAGAAACTTAATCGACGAAGAAAAGAAGATCGTAAAATAGTATAAACTTACTTATTTTCTTAAAAAATACGCCCGCAGGAGATTCTTGCGGGCGCTATGCACAAAAAAGGAGAATTTAAAAATGGCAAAAAAAGGTGATTGGGTTCGTATCCACAAAGTCATTTTACCAGCTGCAGAAAGAACTGCAAAGCTTCCTGACGACACTAAGAAGGTTGACTTTGAAATGTGGGTTAAGGGAACTCTTCAGAATGAAACAGCAGAAATCGGCGATGACGTTACAATTGTTACAGCAGTAGGTCGTGAAGAAGTAGGTAAACTTTTAGAAGTAGATCCATACTACACTCACAGCTATGGCAAGTTCGTTCCTGAAATCATTGAAATTGATAAGCAGTTAAGAGGAATCATGAAGTTCGGAGGTGAAAACTAATGAAATTAGCAAAAGACTATAATTCCGTAATGGGAAGATCCGCTGACATCATGAAAGCTTCACTTGGACTTGACTTCAATGATTTCGAATCCGGTTCAGTTGCTTTCGACTATGAAGGATTAATGGAAGCTACAGGCTACACTATCGAAGAAATCGACAAGATTCAGTCAAGAACAGGTGTAGGACATACTCAGCTTCTTGAATTAAGAAATATCACAGCTTTAGCTAGAAAGTATGCAAAGCCAGGCTATGGTGCAAGAATCCTTGTTAAGGACGAAGCTGCAAACGCATCCGGTTCCTTTAAGGACAGACGTGCAGCATGCGCAGTAGCACACGCTAAGAAATTAGGATACAAGGGTGTTATCGCTGCTACATCCGGTAACTACGGTGCAGCAGTTGCTTCCCAGGCAGCAATGCAGGGAATGAAGTGCATCATCGTTCAGGAATGCTACGACTCAAAGGGTGTAGGTCAGCCTGAAATCGTTGAAAAAGCAAGAAAGTGCGAAGCATTAGGAGCAGAAGTAATTCAGTTAACAGTAGGACCTGAATTATTCTACGAACACCTTTCAGTAATGGAAGACTCCGGATACTTCAATGCATCACTTTACTCACCATTTGGTATCGCTGGTGTTGAAACTTTAGGATATGAAATCGCTATGGACTGCCGTGAAAGATTCGGTAAGGATCCTGAAATGGTAGTATGTACTCAGGCAGGTGGCGGTATGGTTACCGGTACTGCTAGAGGTCTTATCAAAGCAGGTGCTACTAACACTGAAGTAGTAGCAGCTTCCATCGACTTAACAGGTCTTCACATGGCTTCTGACGAACAGTTCAACAAGAAATCCTGTACAACTGGTCACACTGGTTTCGGTGTACCTCACGCTACAAACCCTGATACAGGTGACGTTCCTCGTTCAGCTGCTAGACCATTAAGATACATGGATAGATACGTAACTACAACTCAGGGTGAAGTTATGTACATGACAGAAATGCTTGCTAACCTAGAAGGTCTTGAAAGAGGTCCTGCTGGTAACACTGCATTAGCTGCTGCATTCGCTTTAGCTCAGGAACTTCCTGAAGATGCTATCCTTGTAGTAACTGAAACTGAATATACAGGTGCAGGTAAGCACATTCAGCCTCAGTTAGCATTCGCTAGAGAAAACGGAATCGAAATCGTATTCGGCGATCCTAAGGATGACGTTCCTGGTAAGAACATCGTTCTTCCAGCTGATCCAGGCTTATTCAAGGTTAAGGATCTTGATCTTGACAAGCAGAGAAAATCATTAATCAAGAGATCTGTTCCTAGAGCAAACGGTAAGAAGTTAACAGCTCAGGATATCGAATTCTTAGTTGCTGATACAAGATCTGATGAAGCATTCGTTAAGGCAGCTCTTGATGAATTAGGCGTAGAATACTAAAAACATTAAACCCTTTGCGGTAAGCAAAGGAAAAACAATTAAAATATTGTAATGAGATGCAAATACCTGTGCTTTAATCAAAGGATATAAAGCATGGGTTTTGCAGGAATTAAGGAGAAAATATAGGATGAAAAGAGCAGACGATTTCGCAGTAAGAAGACAGCATATAGCTAACCTTACTGATGAAGAACTTTATGCAAAATTCTGGGAATTAACTGACAAAGTAGTTGATCCACTTCTTGAATTAGGTAAAAAGAATACTACTCCTTCAGTAGAAAGATCAGTTCTATTAAGAATGGGAGTATCCTCACTTGACTGCATGCCAATCGTTAACCATGCTATCGACCATGGTTTAATGGGTAAAGGTTGCGGACATTGCGTATACAAGTTATCAAAGATGGAAGATATTTCAATCAGAGAAGCAAGCATCAAGTTAGCTGCTGGCGAAGGTTGGGATAAGTTAGTAGAAGCATTCAAGGGAGGTAAGTAATAATGACAGAATTAAAGAGAAATGAAAAATTAGACATTGTCAATATTCTTAAAGACCTTGACAAATACGAACCAAGAAGAAGAGGCTGGGTTTGGAGAGAAAAAGCTGAAGATCAGCACATGGGACCTTTTGAATATTCCGAAATTTCAAAGCCATTAAAGCAGAGTGTTCCACTACCTCCAGCTAAGTTCATGGAAGATGTAGACCCACAGCCAATGCAGACAATCACTACTGAAATCGCTTCCGGTAGATTCGAAGACGATATCAGAAGAATGAGAATGGGTGCTTGGCACGGTGCTGACCACTTAATGGTTATCAGACACATGGGACAGTCTCACATTGACGGTCTAATGGAAGGTACTCCACAGGGTATCGGTGGTGTTCCTATCACAAGAAAGCAGTTAAGAGCTCAGAGAAAAGCAATCGATATGATCGAAGACGAAGTTGGTCGTCCAATCAACTACCATTCATATATCTCTGGTGTTGCTGGTCCAGACGTAGCTGTATTATTCGCTGAAGAAGGTGTAAATGGTGCTCACCAGGATCCTCAGTACAACGTACTATACAGAGATATTAACTGTGTAAGATCATTCGTAGACGCTTGCGAATCCAAGAAGATTATGGCTTGGGCTGACATCCTTCAGATCGACGGTGCTCACAACGCAAACGCTACTGCAAGAGAAGCTTGGAAGGTAATGCCAGAACTTATCGTTCAGCACGCTATCAACTCAAGATTCTCAGAAAAGGTTGGTATTAAGCCATCCAACATCTCATTATCAACAGTACCTCCAACAGCAACTCCAGCTCCATGCGTATCCATGGACTTACCTTATGCAGTTGCTTTAAGAGACATCTGTGACAGATATAAGATGAGAGCTCAGATGAACACTAAGTACATCCAGTCTTCAGCAAGAGAAGCTACTGTAACTCACGTACTTAACATGTTAATCTCCAAGCTTACAAGAGCAGACATCCAGTCAACAATCACTCCAGACGAAGGAAGAAACGTTCCTTGGCATATCTACAACATCGAAGCATGTGACACTGCTAAGCAGACATTAATCGGTTTAGATGGCTTAATGGAAATGGTTGAATTAAAGAAGGATGGTCCATTAAGAGAACAGGCTAGAGACATCAAGGAAAGAGCATTATTATTCATGGAAGAAATCGTTGAAAACGGCGGATACTTCCAGGCAGTACAGGATGGATTCTTTGTTGACTCTGCTAAATATCCAGAAAGAAACGGCGACGGTATTGCTAGAAAGATCGAAGGCGGCGTAGGTTACGGATTCATCTTCGAAAGAGATGAAGACTACATGGCTCCAGTAACTGCTCACTACGGATACAACAACGTAGAACAGTACGGCGGAGATCCTGAAAACCCATCAGCATTAATCGGCGGATGTACTTTCGAAGACAGAAGCAAGATCGTTTACATCGACGAATTAGACGATGATAACGTAAATGCAAGACTTGAAAAGGTTGCTAAGTACAGAACTGGCGAAGTTATCACTCCAGAAGTTGAATGGTGTGGTGACAGAGTTATCATGTTAACTATGATGCTTCCTACAAACAAGAGAGTTGCAGAAGCAGCTGCTGTTGAATTAGGTAAGAAGTTAGGCTTAGTAGATCCAGAAGTAATCTCTGCAGAAGTAATGCAGGATGCTGAAGGTACAAGAATCGAATTAAAGGGTAGAGTTGACTTCGACATCGATTTAACTACTCTTGTAATTCCACCAGAACCACACTACTTATCAGACAAAGAATTATATGAAGAATTCGAAGGTCATGAACACATGAAAGTAGTTTGCGGTACTGTTGGAGAAGACGAACACTCCGTAGGTATGAGAGAAATCATCAACATCAAGCACGGTGGTATTGAAAAGTGGGGTATCGAATGTATCTACTTAGGAACTTCCGTACCAGTTGAAAAGATGGTTGACGCTTGTATCGAAGAAAATGCTGAAGCTATCCTTGCTTCAACAATCATCTCTCATGACAACGTTCACTACAAGAACATGAAGAGAATCCACGAATTAGCAGTTGAAAAGGGTATCAGAGACAAGATTATCATCTGTGCAGGTGGTACTCAGGTTATCCCTGAAGAAGCTGTTAAGACAGGTATCGATATGGGATTCGGTAGAAACTCACACGGTATCGATGTTGCTACATTCTTAGCAGAAGAAAGACAGAGAAGAAGAGGCGAAAAATAGTCGAGTCCCCAAATCTCGCAAAGAATAGCCAATATTCTGGTCTTCTTGAGGGGCTGGGCATATGCCCGGCCCTTTTTTTACAGGACAACAAGTCTGCGTTAGGCAGAGGAGCATTTTAAATATGTTGAAGAAAGCACAACCCATTGATAAAGATATTTGGGTAAAACTCAACAGAGCGTTCATGGAATTTGAAATTCAGGACGATAATCTCTGGAACAATATTGACAAGGCTAGAGACGAAGAACTGGGCAAGGTCTTTGACGAAGCACTTGAAACGCCTGAACTAATTACTATTTTTATGATAGAGGACCAAGGCGAAATTGTTGGATTTACAAATCTAATGACCATTTATAGCGTATGGTCGAAAGGCCTGGCGTTGATTATAGACGACCTTTACATTGAAGAAGGAAGTCGTGGTAAAGGTTTAGGAAAGCAGACAATGGAAGAAATAGAAAATTACGCGAGAAGTAATGGCTATAAGAGATTGCAGTTTCAGTCCGAAGAAACAAATCCAAGGGCTAAAGCCTTTTACACCAAAAAAGGCTATACTCCTGCAGCCATGAGCTTCTATATGCGATATTTATAGAAAAACAGAAAGGAAAAGATAAACATGAAAGTAGATGTATTGGTAGCTGAAATAGGCTCAACTACAACCGTAGTTAATGCCTTTAAAGATCTTGATACAGACAATCCCGTATTCTGGGCACAGGGTCAGGCACCTACTTCAGTTCTTGAAGGAGATGTTAGAATAGGCCTTAATGGAGCTATTGATGACCTGTGCAAAAAAATGGGCATCGATAGCCTGGAATATGATCAGATGCTTGCAACATCATCTGCAGCAGGTGGATTAAAGATGACAGTGCACGGACTGGTATATGATATGACTGCAAAAGCTGCTAAGGAAGCGGCTCTTGGTGCAGGCGGAATCATCCATGACATTACTGTAGGCAGATTGAGAAGAACAGACCTTGCAAGAATCAAAGAAATAAATCCAAATCTTATTTTAATTGCCGGCGGTGTAGACTTTGGTGAAAGGGATACTGCTATCTACAATGCTGAGATGATTAGAAGCATGGGATTGAAGACACCTGTTGTATACGCAGGAAACATTGAAAATCAAGACGAAATGAAGCTCATCTTTGATGAAGAAAGCGGACAGTACTTATACTTGGTAGACAATGTTTATCCTAAAATAGATACACTAAACGTAGAACCATGCAGAAAGGTTATCCAGGACGCCTTTGAGGATCACATCACCCATGCACCTGGAATGGAACATGTTAGAGACCTTGTAACAGGACCGATAATCCCTACACCAGGAGCAGTAATGGAATGTACAAAGCTTTTATATGACTGCCTTGGCGATGTAATGGTAATCGACGTAGGTGGTGCAACTACAGACGTACACGCAGTTACAGAGGATTCTGACGCAGTAGCAAGAATTCTGACAGCACCTGAACCTAAGGCAAAGAGAACCGTAGAAGGCGACCTTGGCGTATATGTAAACAGAATGAAGGTAATCGAATCCATAGGTGAAGAAAAGCTTAGAAAAGAATGCGATGAAAAGCTTCATATCGATTTAGATAAGACTTTAGAAACCTATGTTGCAATACCTAAAAATGAAGATGAATTCAAGCTTGTAGAAAGACTTACAGAAGAGGCTACATTGAGAGCCGTTGAAAGACACGCAGGTACCATCAGATATGTATACGGCCCTTCCGGCAGACAGACATTGGCAGAGGGCAAGGACCTTACTCAGATTAAGTACATCGTAGGTACAGGTGGTGCTCTGACAAGACTTCCTCATAGAGTAGAAATAATGTCAAAGATTCCAAAAGATAACGAAACAGGAATGAAACTATATCCAAGTGATGCAGTTCAGATTCTTGTGGATAACGACTACATCATGGCGTCAATAGGCGTTCTTTCAAAAACTCACAGACAAGGCGCAATAAAGCTGCTTGCCAAGAGTCTTGGTGTAGAACTTAAGGAAAAAGACCACGAAGCAAACAAGGCAAAATTCATAGAGGAACTTCAGAGAATGAATGCTGTTGCAAAAGCTAAGGAAGAAGAACAAGCACAGCATATCGCTGAAATGGAAGCAATGGGCTATGATATGTCAGAATATAAGAATCCTGAAAAGATTGGTGGTGCAACAAAGGAAGAAGTTGAAGCTGCCAAGAGGGAAGCATTAATGAATGACAGAACTGTTATGAAGGCATCGGATTTCATCGATAAATCAGATAAGAATCCTGATGAATATAATAATCATGTAATGCGTGCTTGTGGAGAAGTTGACGGAAGGAAGCCTACATGCAACAGAGACTGTGATCACTGCATGAGAAAACATTGTCCGTATCGTAAGAAATAGTCATAGTTTTTTTGAGAATTAAAGGAGGATATATTATGTACCCTAGACTAGTGATTGATTTACCAAAATTAAAAAGTAATTTAGATGCAGTTGCAAAGATTACAAAGGAAGAAGGCGGATGCTCCCTTATGATTGTTACGAAGGGACTTTGTGCAGATCCTGAAATGGCAAAATTAGTGGCAACACACCCTGCAGTTGACTATGTTGCAGACTCAAGAGTAAAAAACATCAAGACATATGCAGATATCGTGAGAGAAAACGGTAAAAAGACAACTCTTTTAAGAATTCCTATGCACGACGAAGTAGCAGATGTTGCAAAATATGTTGACTTAAGCTTCAACTCAGAACTTTCCACTATTAAGATGCTCAACGAAGAAGCGAAGAAGCTTGGGGTTGTTCACAATATTCTTCTTATGATCGACCTTGGTGACCTGAGAGAAGGTATCTTCTACCAGAACGAAGATGTAATCTTTGAAACAGTTGAAGAAATCTTAAAGCTTGAAAACATTAAGCTTCACGGAATCGGCGTTAACCTGACTTGCTATGGTGCGATTATTCCTAAGAACGATAACTTATCACTTCTAACTGATATTGCAGCTAAAATCGAAGCTAAATTTGATATCAAGCTTGAAATGGTATCCGGTGGTAACTCCAGCTCAATTTACTTAGTAGGAAAGGGAGAACTTCCTAAGGGAATAAACAACCTAAGATTAGGAGAATCTTTCCTTTTAGGTAACGATACAGCATATGGAGCTAAGCTTCCTGGAACTACAAGCGATGCATTAGTTTTAGAGGCTCAAATTGTTGAGTTAAAGGAAAAACCATCTCTTCCAATAGGAGAAGTTGGTAAAGATGCTTTTGGTCAGGTTCCTGTTTATGAAGACAGAGGTATTATCAAGAGAGCAATAATAGCAGTAGGTAAGCAGGATGTTGATATTGACAGCATGGAACCGATAGACGAAAAGGTCGATGTACTTGGAGGAAGCTCAGACCACATTATTCTTGATGTAACTAAATCTGATACTGAATACAAGGTTGGAGATGTAGTTAGATTTACTCTTGGATACGGCGGAATGCTGAAGACAGCAACAAGTGCATACGTAGAAAGAGGATATATTAAATAAGAAATATTATATCAATGAAAAATAAGATATAACTAAGAAAGAGCAATACAAGGGAGATAAAACCCCAAGAGTATTGCTCTTTTGCTGTTTTTATGGTAGTTTCAAAGGACGATGAAATATTACCATTTATTATGAACTTTTTCGGCAAAGCCAAGAAAATCTTTAATTTCAATAACCGTTCCATCGTCTAGAACAGCTTTGCCGGTGAATTTGCCGAAGACCTGATGCTGGTCGGAGCATAATACTTTGAAATCTGTGAGTGCAGCTCTGTCCATGATAGGAAGAAAATCCATTTCAAAGCGGCCGTCATCACTGGTAAAAGTCCAAAGACTCATGTAGTCCTCCGTTAATTCTGCAGTGGTAGCCTCCACACCACCGGCTCCACAGCAGCCACCTCTGGTTTTGAAAATTTTGTTCACCATTGGAATATTAAATGTAACCTGGCTCAGTTTGTGGGCTTTGCCGTTATAGAAGAGCATATTTTCGCTGGCAGCGGAGGTGTCGCCAAAGCCATAGCCGATGTTAAATCCAAAAGGTACACCATCAACTTTGCCTGAAGCACTTCCCCAGTACCATGTGTTTTCATATGTCCACACACCACGCCCCCAATCTAAAACTCCAAAAGAAGCCCCCTCGGGGAATTCATATCTTTCATCCCCAAAAGTTGCCCAGCCAGTTGCAGGCATGCAGTTTATCTTCTGATTATAATAGAAGGCAGTTTCTTTCTCTTTCCATGGTGTAACTATGACCATAGATTCAGTTTCCGGACATTCGAGGCGGATTTCACCTTTAATATCCTTACCATCTTTGAAGTTTTTCATATAAAACTGAAGAATTCTATGATCACCCTTGTGAATAAACTTCATATAGTGATTTTTATCTGAACTAATAACATTTCCTTCGCTGCTCGACTCAGGCATATTTAGCTTGCCCATAGGCATTATGGACATTGGCCCTGCTGTATGCTGCCATCCGGTTTTAAAGTTTAAAAGGGAAATGCTGTCTAACCCCATATAGGCATTATCTGCTACGGTGAGAGCAACGGCAAAGTCATCACATGTAATAAGGTAGTAATCCCATTCCTTAAGGCGAAGCTTTCCGCCCCTATGCTTGGTTTTGTCGTAATCCATAAGCAGACCCTTTGTATAGCCGGGCTCAATTAAACAGCCCTTTTCGTCTAAAAGAGGGTGACTTGTTTTTATTTCGTGCTGCACCATAGCAATACCTCCTAATTATTTTTATTATATATATTTTACTGCAAAACTCTTAGAATGTGTAGAAAATAAATAAACAAAAAGTTGTCACACTATGGTCATATTACACGTCTATTCTTATAAGGGGTATTTTATTATATAAGAAATCGAGGAGACGGAAATGATCGATATTAAAAATGGTTTTGAAAGATTAAAATTTGAAATAGAACGCAATTGTCTGCCCTTAGCAGTAATTATTGCCGCGGCGATTGTGACTATTTTATGCGGTATGATTACCAATAATATTAATTTTTATAATCTTTTACTGCAGTCAATACTGTTTATCTCCTGTACAATTATAGTATATTATTTAGGAAGTCTTTTCAGAGAGAGCAAGACAAATAAGATAAAAAGAAGAGCGTTTTTGGCTATTGCAATGCTTACAATGGCTGCATATGTAATGCTTGAGATGCTGCTGATTTTTGAGTACGCAGGATTCTGGGATTAGGGTTTGAAAAAAATATTTGAGGTGTGCTACAAATGGCTGACGTAAAAATGATTTTTATAATATGCATATTAACGTACATTTTCATGTTGATAAACATGATTGACAGATACAAGAACAAGAGTTGGATAAGCAATTTTCAAAAGTATTCTGACTACATTCTTTTTGTTTTAGTGCCAGTTGTTTTAGTAATTGCAATTGTGGGACTTGTCAGATAAAAGGATAGTGCAAAAAAGGGGCTAATTGTTAGCCCCTATTATAATACAAAAAATTGTGATATAATTAAACCGTTTAAAGAAAGGAATAATATTATGATATATTTAGGATGTCACTTAACATCATCAAAGGGCTATGAAAATATGGCAAAGGAAGCCATTTCCATAAATGCTGATACGCTGCAGTTTTTCACAAGAAATCCAAGAGGAGGCAAGGCAAAAGCAATAGACCCTGAGGATGTTAAAAGATATATAGATTTAGCAAAAGAAAACAACTTTGGAAAGGTGGTCGCACACGCGCCGTACACTCTGAATCCTTGTTCAAAGGAAGAAAAAACAAGGGAATTTGCTTTTATGGCAATGTCTGATGACCTCGAACGAATGGAATATATCCCGGGAAATTATTATAACTTCCATCCGGGAAGTCATGTTGGGCAGGGTGTTGAAAAAGGAATTGAAATGATTGCTGAAATGCTCAATAAGATCCTAAAGCCGGAACAGACTACAACGGTGCTTCTTGAAACCATGGCAGGAAAGGGGAGCGAAGTTGGCAGCACATTTGAGGAATTAAGGGCAATCATCGACAGAGTTGAACTAAAAGACAAGATAGGAGTATGCCTTGATACATGTCACGTCCACGATGCGGGCTACGATATTGTTAATGACCTTGATGGTGTGATTGATGAATTCGATAGGATAATCGGCTTAAAATATTTAAAGGCTCTTCATATTAACGACAGCAAGAATCCATGCGAGGCACATAAGGACAGGCATGCCTGTATAGGAGAAGGATATATAGGAAAAGAAGCGATGGCAAGGATTTTATCCCACCCAAAGCTTGCCGGTCTTCCTTGCGTTCTGGAAACGCCGCAGGAAAGTCTGGCAGGATATGGTGAAGAAATAAAAATGATTAGGGAGATGATTTAAAATGAAGGCAAAGACTGACATACTGGCAATCAATCCAGGCTCGACAACAACAAAAATTGCAACATTTAGAAATCTGGAGCTTCTCTTTGAAGAAACAATCACTCACAACCCTGAAGAATTAAAGAAAATGGGTTCAATTTTCAACCAGATGGATTTCAGAATGGAGCTTATCAAGGATGTACTTGCAGAAAACGAATACGACGTAATCAATCTTGCGGCTGTAGTTGCAAGAGGTGGAATGATTATCGGTCTAAAGGGCGGCGGATATAGGGTTACACCGAAGCTTTGCGAGGCAATGAAAGATCCTAAGAACCCTCCTCATGCCTCAAGCATGGGTGCGCAACTTGCATATGACTTTGCTAAGCCACTGGGTATTCCGGCATTTATTTATGACTCAACTATGGGATGTGAGTTAAATGAGGTTGCTAAAGTTTCGGGTTTTGCTGAACTTGAAAAATATGGATGCTGCCATGTACTTAATACAAGAGCTCAAGGCATGAATTATGGGGATGAGATTGGTAAGGACTACAGAGAGCTTAATCTCATAATCGCGCACATGGGAGGCGGAATTACAGTAAGCGCACATCAAAAGGGCAAGATAATCGATGACTGCTCATATGATGATGGACCAATGTCACCGGAAAGAACAGGCGGTATACCATTGGTTCTTTGGACCAAGCTGTGTTACTCCGGTAAATATACAGAAAAAGAAGCTGAAAAGCTAATAGCAGGACAGGGCGGTTTAGTTTCATATCTTGGCGTTACAGACTGTAGAGAAGTAGAAAAGATGATTGAAGAAGGCAACGAGAGGGCAGCACAGGTTTATGAGGCCATGGCATATCAGGTGGCTAAATCAATAGCTGAAATGACAGTTGCCCTAAAGGGAGAGGTTGATGCCATTATCCTGACAGGAGGAATAGCATATTCAAAGAAATTTACAGCCATGATTTCTGAGTATGCCAAGCACCTTGGTAAAATCGTAATAATGCCGGGAGAAGACGAACTACTGGCACTGGCAAAGGGTGCACACAGAATTATTAATGGAAAAGAACCGAGCAGAGAATATTAGAGCTAAGGAAAGGACTCCATTATGAAATTGTTATTTGTAAACGCATGTATAAGAGGGGATAAATCGAGAACCTTAAGGCTTTGCAAAAAATACATTGATGAATTCATTGAAAAGAATAACGAACAGCAATGGGAGATTGAAGAAATCAATTTGGATGAAGAAAACATAAATCCAATAGACAGTAAGCTCCTTGCAGAAAGAGATGCCATGCTTTCAAAGAAGGATTTTGACGATCCCATGTTTAAATGGGCAAATCAGATAATTGAAGCGGATTATATTGTTGTTGGAGCACCTTATTGGGAATTCACCTTTCCTGCAAAGCTCAGAATCTATATTGAAAGATGCTCTGTGACAGGACTGACCTATGTTTATGGAGAAGACGGAATTCCAAAAGGAAAAGCAAAGGCTAAAGAACTGGTTTATATAACCACCTCAGGTGGAAACATTGGAAGTTATAACTGTGGATATGATTTCATGAAAGCAATCTGTGCGCTTTTCGGAATAGAAAAAACTTCCTTTATTTCCGCAGAAGGCCTTGATATTGTAGGAAATGATATAGAACAGATACTGACAGAAGCCGAAAGAAAAATCAGCCAGATAATATCCAAATCTTGACCGGAATATTAAAAAATCCGGCGTTCATACTACTTAATATGAGCGAGAAAGTTTTGGAATTGACAGTATTTATATTAGGTGGCTGGGCATACGCAATGATGGAAATCCTCTTCAGAGGTTATACACATTGGACTATGGTTCTGACAGGAGGGGCATGCATATTAACGCTGTATATTATGTCAGACTGGCTTTTGAGCCAGCCAATTGTGGTTGCCGCATTAGCGGGAGCGATTATAATTACTCTTTACGAGCTGGGTGTAGGAATAATCGTCAATCTCAAGTTGGAATGGAATGTCTGGGATTATTCAGCAATGCCGTGCAATGTGCTTGGGCAAATTTGTCCAACTTTTACAGCCATCTGGTTCGTACTTTGTTTGATATTTTTAAGTATAATAAAATTGTTTGCATGAAGGAGAAAAATATGAGTTTAGATTACAGCAAGCTTCAGAACGGCAGCGATATCAGAGGTGTTGCGCTTCCCGGTGAAGAGGGAAAAGCGGTCAACCTCACCAGAACAGAGGCAATAAGGCTTACGCTGGGATTTGCTAAGTGGTTGGCAGAAAAGACAGGTAAAGAAACAAAAGATTTGAAGTTTTCCGTTGGTCATGACAGCAGACTGACAGCTGGAGAACTAAAGAGTGCAATCTGTGATGCTTTTGGTATTATAGGCGCGGAGGTAATAGATTGCGGGCTTGCATCAACTCCTGCCATGTTTATGTCCACAATATTTGATGAATATAGCTGTGATGGTGCAATAATGATTACAGCAAGCCATCTACCTTTTACGCGTAATGGCTTCAAATATTTCGATAAAGACGGCGGCTTAAACAAGCCTGATATAACATCAATTATCAGATATGCTGAAACGGCTGAGCTTCCTGATGAGATAAAAAGCAATGAGGTACCTAAGGCATCACTGATGACTACATATGCAAACCATCTCAAAAAGATGATTGTCGATCAAGTAAACAGCAAAACATGTCATGACAAGCCACTTACGGGGCTTAAAATTGTTGTCGATGCAGGAAATGGTGCAGGCGGATTTTATGCAAGAGACATATTGGAGCCTCTAGGAGCGGATGTGACCGGAAGCCAGTTCCTTGAGCCTGATGGAAGTTTTCCTAATCATGCACCAAATCCCGAGGATAAAAAGGCAATGGCCTCGATTTGCAAGGCAGTAATAGATAACAATGCAGACTTCGGTCTAATCTTTGATACAGATGTTGACCGTTCCTCAGCAGTCGACGGTGCTGGAAAAGAAATCAACAGAAATGCAATTGTTGCTATGGCTGCAGCATTAATTGCAAAGGAATATCCGGGAACAACCGTAGTAACTGACAGCATTACAAGCGACCAGCTTACCGACTATATCGAAAAATGTCTTGGATTAAAGCATTTGAGATTTAAAAGAGGTTACAAGAATGTAATCAACAAATCCATGGAGCTCAATGCAGCGGGAATAGACAGCCAGCTTGCCATTGAAACATCAGGTCACGCAGCATACAAAGAAAACTATTTCCTAGATGATGGGGCATATCTGGCCACAAAGATAGTAATAAAGGCAGCGCAGTTGAAAGCCTCCGGGGCGGCGTTGAATGTGGTGCTTGAAAGCCTGGAGGAACCAATAGAGTCTGTAGAGTACAGATTCGGTATAAAGAGAGAAGATTTCTCAAATTATGCAGACCAAGTATTAGATGGATTAAAGAACTGGGCAGAGGGCAAAGAAGGAAAAGAGAAAGGAGCTTCTCTTGTAGAACCAAATTACGAAGGTGTTAGAATCAACTTTAAAAATCATGAGGTAAACGGTTGGTGCCTGCTTCGCAAGTCTCTGCACGACCCTCAGATGCCTCTAAATATTGAAGTCACCGAAGGAAGCTGCCAGATAATCATGGATTATTTGATGGAATATTTAGGTTCATTGGATTTAAAACTGTAATATATGTGTTGTGCACACAAAAAAGAGCAAAATCCTTAGTTATTTAACATAAAAAAGTATTGACAATATTACAACTTAGTAGTATCGTATACATAGTATTGAGAGGAAAGGAGATTCAGAATATGTCTAGAGTAGCATTTAAGGCAATGACTATGATGATGGATATGTGCATGGATATGGCCATGTGCAAGTTTTCACGTGCGTTGCTTTAAACTTATGGTACTTTTAGAGATTGTGAATCTACGTCAGATTAAAGGTAATACATAAGCAGAGAGTAAACGCACTCTCTGCTTATTTTTTTAGAAAGGAAAACTTAAAGCATATGATTGAATTGAAATCTTTAAGCAAGGTCTACAATGGAAGTGCCGGTGAGGTAGTAGCAATTAAGGACATCAACCTTACAATTGAAGATGGTGATATCTTCGGTATTATTGGCCTAAGCGGTGCAGGAAAGAGTACGCTGATTCGTTGCGTAAACTTTTTAGAAAAACCAACATCAGGTCAGGTGATTTTTGACGGAACAGACCTTGGTGCAATAAGCAAAAAGGAACTTCTAAAGCAGAGACAGAAAATGTCAATGATTTTCCAGAACTTCAACTTGCTGAGCCAGAGAACAGCTCTTGATAACATTTGTTATCCTCTGGAAATCGCAGGGGTGAGCAAAAAGGAAGCTAGAGAGAGGGCAAAAGAACTCTTGAAGGTTGTAGGTCTTGAGGATAAAGCAAAAGCATATCCTGTACAGCTTTCCGGAGGACAGAAACAGAGAGTGGCAATAGCAAGAGCTCTGGCAACAAATCCGTCGGTGCTGCTGTGCGATGAGGCTACAAGCGCCCTTGACCCTAACACTACTGCACAGATTCTAAGCCTTCTTAAAGAAATAAACGAAAAGATGGGTGTAACAATTATTGTAATCACTCACGAAATGAAGGTAATAGAACAGATTTGCAATAAGGTGGCAGTAATTGACAAGAGCCGTATCGTAGAAGAAGGTCCTGTTAAGGAAGTTTTTACATCTCCTAAATCACAGATAGCTAAGCAGCTGATATTGCCAAAGAATGAAGGCGTGCCTGAAGCAGAAGGTTTCCGTTGCTTAAGACTTGTATTCGATGGAACATCAGCATTCGAGCCTGTTATCTCAAGCCTTAGCCGTGATTTAGATATTAACGTTAACATACTTGGTGCAAACACCAAAAATATTGAGGGAGTTGCCTATGGACAGATGCTGATACAGCTCCCTGAAGACAAGGAAATGGAAGAGAAAATCAAGAATTTCCTTGATTCAAAAAATGTTAAGTATAAGGAGGAAGGTTTAAATGTTGAGTAGTGGAATGATTGCATTGCTGGGAGATTCCCTGATAGAAACTCTATATATGGTTGTTTTTTCGACACTTCTTGCATACGTATTTGGACTTCCTATCGGCGTAATTCTTAACATTACAAGTAAAACAGGAATCTGTCCGAATAAGGCAGTTAATTCAGTGCTGGGAGTGATCGTCAATATATTCAGATCCATTCCTTTCCTGATTCTTCTGATATGGATGCTGCCTGTGACAAAGGCAATCGTTGGAACTATGGTTGGCCCTACTTCGGTAATCGTACCGCTGGTAGTTTCTGCAGCACCCTTTGTAGGAAGAATGGTGGAGTCTTCATTAAATGAAATCGATGGAGGCGTAATTGAAGCCGCACAGTCCATGGGATCAAGCTCATGGCAGATTATTTACAAGGTACTTATACCTGAAGCAAAACCTTCATTGCTGATTGGTGCAGCTATCTCAATTACCACAATTCTTGGATACTCTGCAATGGCAGGTATCGTTGGAGGCGGCGGTCTTGGTGCCGTTGCAACAAACTACGGTTTATATCGTTACAACAACGAAATAATGTTGATTACAATTGTTATTATCGTTGTAATCGTTCAGATTTTCCAGGAAATCGGTATGATGACAGCGAAAAAATTAGATAAGCGCTTAAAATAATATACAAAAGGAGAGAAAGAAATGAAAAAGAAAATTGCAAGCTTATTAGTTTTAGTTCTGGCACTTGGAACTGTATTTGCCTTCACAGGATGCGGCAGCAAGGGTGGAGATGACGAGAATGTTATTAAAGTAGGTGCAACTCCTGCTCCACACGCAGAAGTATTGGAAATCATTAAAGATGACCTTGAAAAAGAAGGTTACACACTTGAAATCGTAGAATACAACGATTATATTCTTCCTAACAAGGGTGTAACTGAAGGTGAATTAGATGCAAACTACTTCCAGCACATCAGCTACTTAAATAACTATAACGAAGAAAACGGTACTGATTTAGTAAGTGCAGGAACAATCCACTATGAACCATTTGCATTATATGCAGGAAAAACTGCAAAGATTGAAGATCTTAAAGAAGGTGCACAGATTGCAGTTCCAAACGATGGTACCAATGAAGGTCGTGCATTAAAATTATTAGAAGCACAGGGTCTTATCAAGCTGAACAAGGAAGCTGGATTCCTTGCAACAAAGGTGGATATCATTGATAACCCATTAAAGCTTGACATTGTTGAAATGGAAGCAGCTCAGTTGCCAAGAGTTTTAGAAACAGTTGATATGGCAGTTATTAACGGAAACTACGCAATCGATGGTGGATTAAAGCTTGCTGATGCAATCGCAAAAGAAGCAGGAGACTCTGAAGCAGCACAGGCTTATGCAAACATTATTGCAGTTGCTAAAGGAAACGAAGATAGCGCTAAGATTAAAGCCTTAGTTAAGGCTCTACAGTCTGACGAAGTAAAAGATTTCATGAACAAGCAGTACGAAGGCGCAGTAGTAGCATTGTTCTAAAATATTGACTAAAAATAAATTTACCAAGTCCGGGATTTGATTTTCCCGGACTTATTTTTTTAAAATAAGCCTTCTCAAAATCGGTCAATGAATATAAAATAAATTTGACCGAAGCGGTTAACGGAGGCTATACTATGAACGAAAGATTTTTTTCCTTGCCCGAAGTAAAGCAGCAGGCAATTATAAACGCAGGCTGTCGGGTGTTTTCACAAAATTCCTATAAAAACAGCCCTGTGAGCGAGATTGCAGAGGCCGCAGGAATAAGCAAATCCTTGCTATTTCATTACTTTCATAATAAAAAAGAGTTGTATATGTTTCTGTGGGATAAATGCGCAGAGACGACCATAGATTATCTTACAAAATACGGCTGCTACGAAGAAAATGGCTTGTTTGAGAGTATGGAAAAAGGCATGAGAGCCAAGATGGAGATTATTCGCATATACCCACACATGGGTAACTTCGTCATCAGAGCTTTCTACGAAAAGGATGAAGACATATCTGCCGCCGTTCAGGAAAGCTACCACAAATACTTCAATCTGAAAGCCGATAAGACAAGGCTTAATATGAATCCCGACCAGTTTATTCCGGGATTAGATATTCCCATGATGTATCGGGAGATGTATTGGGCCTCTGAGGGGTATCTATGGGAAATGGTTCAGAGAGGCAATGTGGACATTGACCAGATGGAGAAGGATTTTACCAAGCTGATGGAATTTTGGAAGAGCGTTTATCTACGTAAGGAGTGATGACATGGAAGCAATTAAAACAAATAATTTGACAAAATATTACGGAAAGGCCCGTGGAATAACAGAGCTGAATCTGTCTGTAGAAGAGGGTGAGTTCTTTGGCTTCATAGGACCTAATGGGGCCGGCAAATCCACCACCATTCGAACATTGCTGGGGCTTATTTCCCCTACCTCCGGCAATGCGGAAATCTTTGGCAAGGATATAATAAATGAAAAGGAAGCCATATTGCAGAACGTCGGATACCTTCCTTCAGAAGCTTTGTTTTATCAAGGGATGAAAGTAAAAGATATATTAAAACTATCTGCAGATATGCGTAAAAAGAATTGTAAGGCTGAAGCAGAGTTGCTCTGTGAACGTTTACAGCTGGATTTATCCAGAAAGGTAGATGAACTGTCCTTTGGTAACAGAAAAAAGGTTGCAATTGTCTGTGCGCTGCAGCATAAACCGGAGCTTCTGGTGCTGGATGAACCGACAGGCGGGCTGGATCCTCTGATGCAAAAGGAGTTTTTTGATATTCTTAGGGAGAGAAATAAAGAGGGTGCTACTGTTTTCCTCTCAAGTCATGTGCTGTCTGAGGTACAGCGCAACTGTACTCGTGCAGCAATCATCCGTGATGGAAGAATAATTGCATGCGATAGTGTAGATGTACTGGCAAAAACCAGTGCGAAACGTGTTACTGTTCACGGTATGGTCAATTTAGAGAATCTGGACGGTGTTCGTGACAGAAATGATATGGAAGAATCCGTCAGCTTCCTATACGGTGGAGATATGGACAGCTTGCTCCGCGTGCTATCCTCAGGGCAGGTTAAGGATCTTACGGTAACAGAACCTGATCTTGAAGAGGTATTCCTTCATTACTATGAAAAGGACGGTGAATTATAATGACACTGGTAAAGCACGAACTTAGACAAGGCAAAACTTCATTTTTGATATGGACAATTTCTATCGGATTCCTGATGGCAATTTGCATCTTCCTTTTTCCTGAAATGAAGGGACAGATGGAAAGTGTCAATGATGTATTTGCATCAATGGGCTCCTTTACAGAAGCCTTTGGCATGGATAGATTGAACTTTGGAACACTCACAGGGTTTTATGCTGTTGAGTGCGGCAATATCTTGGGTCTTGGCGGTGCCTTCTATGCGGCTCTATGTGCAGTGACTGTTCTCAGCAAAGAAGAAAAAGATAAAACAGCGGAATTTCTGCTGACTCATCCTGTCAGCAGAAAGAGGATTATTACGGAAAAACTTATTGCCGTATTAATTCAGATTACAGCTATGAATTTAATTATTTATGCTCTTTCCGTAGGCTCAATATTCGCTATTGGTGAGGATATTCCATGGAAGGAAATAAGCCTGATGAATCTAGCCTATTACATTCTCCAGCTTGAACTGGCAGGAATTTGTTTTGGAGTTTCAGCTTTTCTACGCAAAGGCAGCATAGGTGCGGGTCTTGGAATTGCCACAATGATGTATTTTCTCAATCTGGTTGCAAACATTGCGGATGTGGCGGACTTTTTAAAGTATATAACACCTTTTGGTTATTGCGAAGGTGCGGACATTGTATCAGATGGAAGTCTTGACGGCACATTGGTGGCTATCGGCGCAGTCATTGGAATCGTCGGAATAATCATTGCTTTTGTGAAGTACACAAAGAAAGATATACATTAAATGAAAAAATGCAGGTAAAATACTACCTGTGAACATGTAAACTTAAAGTAGACAATGTAAAAAAAACATTGTCTACTTTTTTAATGTTAAAATTTGATTTGAGGAGGTGAAACTATGAGTGGAGTTAAAGGAATGACCCATAAGCGATGGTCTAAGGAGATAAAACTAGAAATCATAAATAAACATTTGGTAGATAAAAAGCCGATGACACAGGTAGCCAAGGAGTATGGTATCAATACAGGAATGATATCCAATTGGATCAGCAAATACGAAGATTGTGGTTACGATGGATTAGAAGACCGCAGAGGCAATCGCTTTGCAGCATTACACACAAGTAAATCATTAAGCGAAATCGAACAGTTAAAACTAACGATTGCAAAGCAGGAAATAGAGATAGCAAGGTTAAAAAAAGGGTACTTCGTGAAAGGAGTTGGTGCAAAGAAGGAATACGTTACTGGCAAAGAAAAGACTATGAAATAGTAGAAGAACTGAAACACAAGTATTCGGTATCTTCACTTTGTAAGTTATTAGATATCAATAGATCAGGATACTACAAATGGCTAAAGAGAAAAGGCACACTTAATAGATATCAGCGAGACAGACTCGAATTAACTAAGTTGTTGAAAGAGGCACATCAAAAGCATCCATCTTTTGGATACCATCGCCTTGCACACTATGTTTTTAAGGAAACCGGATGGATATTCTCACATAACTTGGCACATAAGTGCTGTAAATATGCCGGTATTCACTCACAGGCAAGAAAGAATGCTAGATACAAGAAACCAGGTGAAGAGAACATAAAGTTTAGAAATGTTGTTGCGGGCCAATGGAGTACTGATCGACCTTTGCAAATCGTAACTTCAGATATGACCATGTTTAAGAGTAATGGTAAATGGTATGAGTGGACACTTTTGATAGATGTATTCAATAACGAGATTCTTGCACATAGTGTTTCATCAAAACAAGGTGATACAAAACCATACTACTACTGCTTAAATAAACTAAAGGAACTTTCAAGAAAAAGAAAAGAGCAGACCTCCCCAATCACTTTCCACACCGACCAGGGAGCGGTCTACTCATCGCGAGCATATAACATAGCTCACGAAAAGTATAACATAATTCGTTCGATGTCGCGAGGAGGAACTCCAACAGATAACCCTGTGATAGAGTCTTTAAATGGATGGATAAAGGAAGAGTTGTACTTAGACTTTGGATTGGCAAAAGCATCTAACGTGAAGAAGCTACTGGAACAATACGTAACATACTACAATAATGAGCGACCAGCAGCTTCGTTACAATATAAAAGCCCTGTTCAATATAGAATTGAACAAGGCTTTCGTTAGGAGACTGTAAAAAATTTTGTGTAAACTAAATACAGAATAGTATGTATCCTCTTGGATTGATGTTAAAATAAATATTAATCCAGGAGGATATTTTTATGGCACGACAGAGAAAAATGACGCCAGAAAGAAAAGCTTTTATCGACAGCTTACTGGCACACTACCAACCAAATGATGCAAATGATGTTCAGGAGATGCTTAAAGACCTACTTGGCGATACGCTGCAGGGAATGCTCGAGGCTGAAATGGATCAAAAACTCGGTTATTCAAAGTATGATTACCAGAACAAAACGACAGACGATAGCCGAAATGGCTATAGCAAAAAAACAGTGACATCATCCATGGGACCTATTGATCTAGATATTCCACGAGATCGTAAAGGTGAGTTTGAACCACAGATTGTCAAAAAGAACCAGACTGATATTTCAAACATCGAGGATCAAGTGCTATCTATGTATGCAAAAGGCATGACAACCAGAGACATCTCATCACATTTGCGAGATGTTTATGGTGTAGATGCGTCTGCTGAAATGATTTCACACATGACAGACCGTATTCTGCCTATCGCCAGAGAATGGCAGAATCGACCGTTAGAGCGTAAATATGCGATTGTTTTCATGGATGCAGTTCACTTCAACGTGCGGGAAGATAACAGAACCATAAAAAAAGCTGTTTATGTTGCCATTGGTGTGAAACTAAATGGTGTTCGTGAAGTTCTTGGCATGTGGATTGGCGGTAATGAAAGCGCGAAATACTGGCTTGGAGTGTTGAACGAAATCAAAAATCGTGGTGTAGAAGACATCATGATTGTTTCTGTGGATGGATTGACCGGATTTGGCGATGCTATTCAAGCCGTATTCCCATTGGCTGAGATTCAGCGTTGTGTTGTACACCAGATTCGTTACTCTACAAAATTCATCTCATACAAAGACTTAAAATCATTTATGGCAGATTTAAAGCTGGTCTACAAAGCAGATACCGAAGACCTGGCATTGTCAGCATTGGATGAACTAGAAGAAACCTGGGGTAAAAAATATCCAGCCTCTATCGCTTCTTGGAGAAACAATTGGGCACAACTTTCCACTTACTTCAAATTCCCAGTAGAAATACGCCGTTTAATTTATACCACAAACTCAATCGAAAACTTTAACCGTCAGCTCCGTAAGGTAACAAAATCCAAAACAATCTTTCCAACAGATGATGCTCTGTTCAAAAGCCTGTATCTGGCAATGATAGATGCCACTAAGAAGTGGACTGGAAAAGCGTGGAGTTGGGGTCAAACCTTAGATCAGCTTTGTATTTATTTCGGTGATCGAATCCAACCGGAAGATGTCATGTAAGCAAAAATCCAACCAGACATCAAGGGTAAATGAACACCCGTTTTAAGCGGGTGCCCTTGACATGCAGTTGGATTAATGCTAAGTATAGATTAAGGGCTGAACAGCAAAGTCTGCCATTCAGCCCAACTAACCGTTAATTCAATTCTTAATAAAACCTAAGATTTTTTCATCAATCTAAGAGATTTACACAAAATAATTTACACTACCTCGGAAACCCTTTTATCATCCATGTTTTTTATTTCTTTCTGAAATTGAATCCACCCTTAGACTTATATTCATTGTATAAGAAGCAAATGTTTCCAATTACTGAAGCTATAAGCAGCACGGCTAATACAATTGGAAGTGCATTTGAAGAATTTTCAACCTCTTTCTGCAGTTCTTTAAGCTGTTTGTATTCATCTGATTTTTCTAAATAGTCCATCAATGGAACTGACATGGTGGAAGAAAAACTCTGATTAGCCTCATCGTAAAGGAAGAGACTCTTTTCATCAGTATCCTTTAACTGAAGAAGCATCAGTGTCATAGCTTTTTCCTTGTTTATATAGCAGGCAACAGGCCAGCCATCATATGTAGTTTCACCTATCTTAAAGCCTTTAGGAGCATCTTCCTCTTTGAGATTTTCCACTATTACATATGTTTCCCCGCCGATGGTGATTTCAAAGGTTTCAGGTCTTACAGGTTCTTCAGGTTCTTCTTCAACTTTTGGAAGCCCCTCTTCTTCGGGTTTGAAATCACCGCGATTGTTGCTTGGCTTAGTGGTAGTTGATGGCTTTGTGGTAGTTGATGGCTTAGTGGTAGTTACAGGATTGGATGGCGCTACAATAGACACAGAAACAGTTTGTGTTCCGGGATTATATTCCTCTGCATTGTTATCTGCCATATCAACCGGTGTAGCACTGACAACTGTGCTGCCGCTTGAGCCTGCAGTAATTGTAACCGATGCGCTGTTATTATCCACCCACACGGAGCCGGTTGAAGCTGACCCGTTTGAAACCGAAATATCAACCCTGCCGGCACATCCGGAGCCTGTAACGGTAACGGTAAAAGTACCACCGGGTGCAACTGTGCTTGAACTTGGTGACAGACCTAAGGAAGCGGCATATACCTGCATGGGTATCATGCAGAATACAAGCACAAGACAAATTATTATTGTTAATGTTCTTTTCATTTTTATAATCCTTTCTATGGAATAATATGAAGAGCCCCAAATTAGTTGATTTGTGAAACTCCCATGATATGATTTTTTATTTTCATGTAGTCTGTTGCCTTGATTAAGCCATCACCGTTTACATCTGCTGCAAGAGCATATTCATTCGTAAGATTCTGGCTTGAATCCATAATATGATTCTTAATCTTCATGTAATCAGTCGCTTTTATCACACCATCGCCGTTAACATCAGCCTTTATAGCGATTGAATGTGATCTGACGAATGAATTTGTTGCAGTATCATATATGGCAACCTTCATGCCTGTAGCTATAGGTGATGAGCTGGATACTTCGTTTCCGTTTTTATCAACTATTTTTAAAGTGCATCCATCTTCAACAGTAAATTTGCCTAAAGCAGTGCCGGCGGTCGTTGAAAGAGGAATTCCAGTAATATATGTCCCCACATTGTATGACGGACTGTTTAGATTGCCTTTTACAGTAACCTGAAATGGAATGGCACGGTAGCCATGATAATTTCCGATGCCTCGCACAATGGCGTAGGCTATCCCTTCTTTGTCATTGTCCATGTATCCCACTATTTTGAAATCCTGATCTTTTATAAGTGTTTTATCTTCTGTTTTTAGAGTGATTTCTGTTTGAGCAGGGCTGTCCAGCATAATTCCGTTTGTGGCTGATGCAGTATAATCGTCAATAGAACCTCCTGATCCTGCTGATGCACCCAGACTCTTGTTAAAATACCAGAAGTTGGTATCAAGTCTTCCGGAATAACCGTTTACTTTACCTGTACTGGCATACTGCCAGATGCTGTAGGCCGTATTTGTGTATTGACATTCGTTGTAGTACTGTGCGACCCAGACGGTGTAGCCCTTGTTTAGGAGCTTTTGAGCATCTGTATTGTTATTCAGATATGTAGTGTTAGCATAAACTCCTGCATCTGCCCCAAGCTTTTTAAGCTCATCGCAGAAGGTGAGCTCAATCTCAGTTTCTGCCTCCTTGGAAAGGTTGGCAGATTCCAGTCTATAACCTGCACCACTGTCATATTCCCTGTCCATAAAAATAGGTAGGTCAAAGTCGCTTAGACTTACTTTGTAAGCAGCAAGGGTGTCTTTTGCAAACTGTACTTCCGCTATAGCCTCAGCCGTAGTTATCGCCTGAGAAAAGAAATATCCCCCAACCAGAAGACCAGCATCCTTAGCACCTTTGAAGTGCTTTGTAAACTCTCCGTCGTGGTACATATTACCTGCAGGTCCGTAGCCTCTTCCTGCTATTCTTACAATAACAAAATCAATGCCGTCAGCCTTAACCTTGTTCCAGTCGATATTTTCGTTCCATCCGGAAACATCAAGTCCATCAAGAATAAGTGCATTGTCGAATATTTCAGCATGCTTATAGGAACTACCTGTATATTTCGAAGTAGTGCTGGCACCGTATGCAATTGCAGTCTGGAGCATCATAAAAGCAATAAGCAATATACAAATCAGTCTTTTTCTCACCATAAAAATCCCTCTTAAATAATTCTTCTTAATTATGTAAAAAGTTCAATCACACAATTATCTATTATATA
>JAQXRN010000056.1 GCA_029218545.1 Bacillota bacterium
GACGTTAACTCTGTCTTTACCGGCTTTAGTTCAATGACGGGCGAAAGAGACAATGCTTTAAGAACAGCATCCATGGTTGACAGTGATTTAGCCAATCCATTTTCAACCCTGGAAATCTGGCACTTGCTCAATCCGACCAAACAAGCAAGCTCGTCCTGAGACATATTTCTTGCCTTCCTCGCCTGTCTGATTGCTGAGCCTAATGTGGTACTAACCGTATTCATATGCTCATCTATTTGTTGCGAATATATGCAATATTTTAAATATATGCAACTAATTCTTTTTAGTATTTTTCTTTCCCACCTTTTGCATATCTTTGCATTTTCCACCGCCGATCAACTCGGACAGACCGAAATTGGTGCGCATTTGTGAGCACTGCTCGCGCCCAAGAAAAGCGTCAAGTTTTTCGCGTAGACACCTTAACTATTTTATATTCAATTAGTTAACAATTGATGTATCGGAAAGTGATACGGAAATTATAAACGTAAATTATTTACCTGCTTTTCTATTCGCTTTCCATTGCCACCATTCAGTCTTTTTCCATTGCCACCATTCAGGTACTTCTGACGATGTGGTAGATGAAGAACTTCGATTATCCCTATCAGTATAGTCAGGATCAGGATAGTTGATGTAATACTTATTAGCTCCTCTGAGAATATTAATCTGATGGTTAGGGTATAATCTAACTCCTGAACAATCTAGCCTCTCCACATACTTAGTCGCATGTTCTACATCTATGTTTTGAATTTGACTTACGTAGAATACATGATTAACTGGAATAACCTCCTTATCAAGGACGAGTGTAAGACGATTTTCAATCACGCGAGGTGAATTATCCTCGTTGTATTCCTTGATAACAGTCTCTTGCTTAGAAGGATTACGGACAAAACCGCACTCTCGATGGAGGTCAGAGGATACAATAAACTCCCCAAAAGATTTAGAACTATGTGCTGGGATGCATACAACATCTTTTTCTGCATACTCAACTGAATAATCGTTCTGAGATGCCCTAGATACCGATGATGACGCTCCGTATGTCGTGCTCAGAGAAGCATCAACATAAGCACTTGCTGATGCAATCGGGTACAATATGCCTGGCCCTGTTACACTTGCACTTTGGCCTGCCATAACGCTTCCTGCAATAGAGGTAGAACCTGTTGTTCCATAACCAACAGTTGACTTGTGTGAATATACATAAGTACGTGCCTTGTAGTAATCATAAGCGTAACCGTTATTTACAAAAAATGACTCTGCCAAATTGAGGTATAATGGTACATTTGTGTTATTGGTAATTGTGAAGCATACATTGCCATTGGTTGACCAAAAGTCATATTTAATGGTGAATAAAGGAGTCTCGGCTACATAATCTCCATTATCCTTCAATGTTACTTGCTCAGAGTGAAGAGTTGTAATCTGTTGGAAAATTTTAGGAGAGCAAGCACTTACAATATTAACAGCTATTGCAAGAACCATAATTTGGGGAACAAAACTTTTCATTTTCATGATGATGCTAATTTTAGAAGCCAAATATAATCTTTTTTAACTCCACCAAAAACATATTTGGGGATTACTAGTGATACGTTAATTTCGCATCACTGGTACTTCAAACTCATAAAACAGAACCTCACTGTAAAGCATCTGCTTGGATGTTCCGAGAACGCAGTGAAAACTCATATTTTAAAAATTAACGCATCAGTAGTAATCATAGAATATAAAGCATTTTTGTTTATTCATAGAAATGTTTAAAATTGAATCATAGGTAATTTTTATTCATCTTAAAGATGAAAAAATGTAAATTTATAGGTTTAAGAGCATTAAAGTAACCAATAGATGATGAAAAGAGTACTGCTGACCCTCGCCGCCCTGGCAAGTCAGTATCCCCTTTACTGTTTCCTTGTCCAGATCTATAGGCAACTAAAAATGAGTCTAAGCTGCAAGATATTTGCTAATCTCAAACTCATTGAGTAAATTTACGCAGTGGATTGAGTAAAATTACAGCGATCAATATAACATGCCATGTATCAAAGAAAACAATACAACACTCTATATTCCAGAATGCGGGAAAAGAGACGTTTCATACAAGTAATCATGGGTCCCCGCCAGATCGGCAAGTCCACCTTGATGAAACAG
>JAQXRN010000057.1 GCA_029218545.1 Bacillota bacterium
GGCGGAACCCTGGATGCAACAAACATTATTGACACTTCAATCCTTGAAATTATAATGCCTATCAGCATGGATCACCAGAGCTTTTTAGGTGACACAATCGAAGAAATCGCCAAGCAGAAGGCAGGTATAATCAAGGAAAACTCTCAGGTTGTTTCTGCCTTGCAGTTACCGGAAGCATTAGAGGTAATTAGGGAAGTCTGCAATAAAAAAAATGCAGAGCTAATTGTTTCTGATCCGGATAAGCTTTCTATCAAATCGAGATGCATTAATCAGCAGGTATTTGACTATAAACAATGGAAGGATGTTTCTATTTCCCTGGCAGGAAGCTATCAGCCTTCAAATGCTATCGTTGCACTAGATGCGGTTTCCGTTCTTAGACAGCAGGGTTTTGAGTTAAGTGATAAACAGGTTTTGGATGGTATTCACAAAACTGTATGGAAGGGAAGATTTACCGCTATTTCCAATGAACCTGTAATTGTTATGGATGGAGCTCATAATCCGGCAGGTGCCAGAGAACTTGTAAAATCTCTGGATTTATATTTCAAAGATAAGAAAATGGTATATATCTTTGGTGTTTTCAGCGATAAAGCTTATGAAGAGATGATCGATATTACGGCACCAAGAGCAGAGCACATTATCACTGTTGAAACTAAAGATAATCCACGAGCTCTCAGTGCGTCCTTGCTAAGAGATGCAGTATCAAAGGTTAATTCTTCTTGCGAAGAGGCTGCTTCATTGGAAGATGCAATGTCAAAGGCACTGGCAATGGCGAGACAAGATAATAATCGTGTAATAGTTATTTTCGGCTCCCTGTCATTTTTAACAGAAGCAGAGCAGGCATTTTATAACCAGGAAAGTAGGTAAAATTATGGATAAAGATAAGATTATGGAGGGAGTAAAGCTGATACTAGAAGGTATTGGCGAGGATCCGGCAAGAGAAGGTCTTTTAGAAACTCCTTTACGAGTGGCAAAGATGTACGACGAACTTGCGGCCGGATATACTGATGATGCAGCCATTCATTTAGAAAAAAGATTTAAAGCAGACAGCAATGATATAGTTATTGAAAAGGATATCCATTTCTATTCCATGTGCGAACATCATATGCTTCCTTTCTATGGTACCGCAGCCATTGCCTATGTACCTAACGGCGAAGTGGTGGGTCTATCAAAAATTGCAAGAACACTGGAAGTTTATGCCAGGAGACTGCAGCTTCAGGAGAGACTTACAGCGCAGGTTGCAGATGCTTTTATGGAAAATCTCAATGCAAAGGGCGTTATGGTATTAATAGAAGCTGAACATATGTGCATGACCATGCGTGGAATTAAAAAGCCCGGCACTAAGACAGTTACAACTGTGACAAGAGGTGTTTTCGCAGAAGATGAAAAACTGAGAAACGAATTTTATCGCATGCTGGGTAAATAGCTATGGAAAGGGTAAACAATATAATAAATCATCCATTGTGGATTGATGCAGTTTCAGACATAGAGCATTCAGAAAAAGATAGAAAATTCTGCCGCCATGGCAGAGAACATCTCCTTGATACAGCACGAATTGCATACGTTTTCTCACTTGAAGAAAAGCTGAATATAAGCAAGGAAATGATATATGCTGCAGCACTTTTGCATGATATAGGAAGAAGTGAAGCATATGCCGGAGGACTTCCACATGAAGAAGCAGGAGCAGCTTTAGCAAGAAAAATCCTTTTAGAATGCGATTTTGACCATAATGAAGTTGACCTGATAGCTGATGCAATACAGTCTCATCGCGAAAAAAGTGCATTAAAAAACGATGTTTTAAGCAGAATACTCTATATGGCGGACAAAAAATCGAGAATGTGTCTATTTTGCGATGCCCGTAATGAATGCAAATGGGATTTTGAAAAGATGAATGTGACCTTATATATATAGGAGCCAGAATGTTTAAGATAGGTAATAAAGAATTTGATATAGATAATAAATGTTACATAATGGGTATATTAAATGTTACACCCGATTCTTTTTCTGATGGGGGCAAGTGGAACAATCTTGACAATGCATTAAAACATGCAGAGCAGATGATTGAGGAAGGTGCTTCCATCATCGATGTGGGGGGAGAATCTACGCGTCCGGGACACATTGTAATCACTGAAAAGGAAGAAATAGAGCGTGTAGTTCCTGTAATAGAATGTTTAAAAAAAGAATTTGATATTCCCGTTTCAATAGACAGCTATAAAACAAATGTGGCAGCAGCTGCACTAGAAGCAGGAGCGGACATGGTTAATGACATTTGGGGACTTAAGCATGACGACAGAATGGCAGAACTTATTGCAAAAGCAGGTGTACCATGTTGCTTGATGCATAATAGACATAACACAGATTATGTTAACTTTATGACTGACATGAAAAATGATCTGAGAGAGACCATTTTCATAGCGCAAAAATCGGGAATTTCCAAGGATAAGATTATTCTCGACCCGGGTGTAGGCTTCGGCAAAACCTATGAAAACAACCTTACAGCAATCAATCATCTCGAGGAGCTAAGAGAACTGGGTTATCCTATATTACTTGCCACATCACGAAAATCTGTTATCGGTTTAACTCTTGATTTGCCAGCAGATAAGAGAGTTGAAGGAACCATAGCTACATCTGTTATGGGTGTCATGAAGGGGGCATCCTTTGTG
>JAQXRN010000058.1 GCA_029218545.1 Bacillota bacterium
CTCTGTCATTGATAAACATAGATGTTATCTGATAGCTATCTGTTTCTTCATACATGCACCTATGAATATTGCCGTCGTCGAAGCTCAATATCTGTGCTCCGGGCATCCCCAATATAATGGGTGAATGTGTTGCGATTATAAATTGAGAACCTTTCTCAATACATTTATTAATTTCTAATAAAAGTGTAAGCTGACGCTGAGGGGATAGTGCCGCCTCCGGCTCATCTAAGATATATAATCCTTTGCTTCGGAAGCTGTTTTGCATCATTGTGAGGAAACTTTCTCCGTGAGATCTCTTGTGCAGGTTTAGCGGAATGCCCCCAGCATCACGGCTATATTCATCTTCCTTTGTTGCTACGTTGTAAAAGCTTTCAGCTCTGAGAAAATAGCCCCAAGTTGCATTTTCAGTACGCGAGATTCTAATTGCATCGCAAAGCTCTGAATGGGAATCGTAGGTTGAAAAGGAATAATTTTTAGTTCCACCTTCCGGATTGAATCCGTATGCAATTGCGATGGCCTCAAGAAGCGTGGATTTACCGCTTCCGTTTTCTCCTACGAAAAATGTAATTGGACTTTCAAAGGAAATCTTTTCAACTCCGCTTATGGCATCAATGTCTCTAAGGTAACTGCCTGCACTTATTTTGTTCCAGTCGATTATTACATCGTTAACAAACATTATTACTCCTCCCACAGGATAGCTTCATTTTTTCTTCCGTGTCAAAATTACTCCAACGATTGCACCTATAAGGACAATGGGCGCAAGTCTGACAAAAATCCATTCATATGCATGAAAAGCTACTCCGGCAACAGCAGTCTCAGGATTACTGTAATCCCAGCTCAGATAAGGACTCTGCATTATTAATAAGAATGCAAAGTTTGCTATTATGATTGCACATAATGAGATAAGTGCCCAATGAAGTAGTTTTCGCTTTGAAGCCTTACTTTGTGCAAGTTGCAGGTTTATTATCTCGAGCTTTTCCGAAATGGCTTTTAAGTCATCGGCTGCTGATTCATCAATGGTCTCTCCAAGAAGGATGCTTACAGGTGTTTCAAGAGTCTCAGATATTGAAATTAACATTTCGGAGTCAGGAACTGACAACCCATTTTCCCATTTTGAGACTGTCTGCCTAACGACGTTTAGCTTTATAGCCAGTTCTTCTTGTGAAAGCCCCTTTGACTTTCTGATTGCTTTGATATTCTCGTTTAACATAATCGATAACCTTCTTTCTATAAGCTGTTATCATTATTGTATGAAAATCTGCCCGTTGCTTACAAGCAACGCATATTAACATTCCCTGGTAATCATTCTTTAGCTCCATTATACCTTACCCGGATACACCTCTCAACGAAAATATCCTGTACAAAAATAGCACGAATTTAGAAGTATTAAAAATGATTAATCTCTATAATGTGATTTAGCAAAGGAGGGGAATGATGCCATATACTGGAGGCCAACTTCCTCTTCAGATGGTGCGGAGTTAACCTTAATTGTTTATTCATCCGGAGAATTAAAGGATGTCATCAAAGTAATTATTAAGCCAAACGATTCTTGTACAGGATATGTTGCACTGATGACTAAAAATTAAGAGACTCGACTTATTAAAAAAGAGGGAAGCATTGATTAGCCCTATTTAAACGTATATAATATGGTTAGAAATGTATATGACACATGCTGCAATTTATACAAGGAAAGGTGCAAAATGAGTATAGTAAAGAATGAACCAAAAAACAAAAATAAAATTCTGCAGGCTATAAGAGAACAGCTTGAGCATCGTGCATTTTGGCTGTATTTATTATGTGATGAAGCACATAAGCGCGGTTTAGATCCACGTGATTTTGGCAGTGCGGCTGTACGACGCTGTGGTCTTTCTCAAGGTGAGAACCTTGTTAAGAAGGGAAATACAGATAGCCTGAAAGGGCTGAAAAAGACCTTGTTCACAAAGGCTGCACAGATGGTTTTTGAAATGGATATTGTTGAAAGCACAGATGATGTTTTGAGCATCAATTTTCATTACTGCCCACTTGTAAAGGCGTGGCAGAAGGCTGGCTGCAGCGATGAAGAGATTGCAATGCTCTGCGATATTGCCATGTGTGGAGACCATGGGATTGGAGAATGCTATGGAAGCGTTTTAGATCTTCCGAAGTGCATTGCCAAGGGTGAC
>JAQXRN010000059.1 GCA_029218545.1 Bacillota bacterium
AGCAGGTTCCATGGGTGTTGCACTAATCGGTGTAGGAACAGCGCTTGGATTCCCTATTGAAATGACTGCAGGTGCAGTAATCTCTGGTGCATACTTCGGTGACAAGATGTCCCCATTATCCGACACTACAAACTTAGCTCCAGCTATGGCAGGTGCAACATTGTTCGACCACATCAAGCACATGATTTACACTACAGGTACTTCCTTAGTAATCGCTTTAGTTGCTTACGCAATCATGGGCTTCATGTATGCTTCAGACAATGCAGTTGATTTATCTACATTAAATGAAATCACAGAATTCATTAAAGGTTCTTCCAACATCAGCGTATTGGCATTGATTCCACCAGTATTCGTAATCGCAGCTGTAGCTCTTAAGCTTCCTGCAATTCCATCATTGCTTGGCGGTGTATTTATCGGTGTTCCATTCATGTTCTGGAACAGACCATTTGTAGAAGCTGCAATCGGTGATGACTTAACAGCTAATATTTTCTGCATCTTAAACAACGGTATTTCAATGGGTAATGTTCCTGAAGATGCTTCTCTGATGATTGAAAAGTTAGGTTCATTATTATCCGGTGACGGTATGCAGGGTATGTTCTGGACAATCTCCATCATCCTTTGTGCTATGTGCTTCGGCGGTATCGTAGACTGCACAGGTATCATGGGAACATTTGCTCACTTATTACTTAAGGTTGCAAAGGGCAGAGGCGGCTTAGTATTAGCTACTGAATTTTCTGCAATCTTTGTAAATGCAGTATGCTGCGACCAGTACTTATCATTAGTATTACCAGGAAGAATGTTCAAGGAAGCTTTCGAAGATATGAAATTAGCACCTAAGAACTTATCAAGATGTCTTGAAGACTCAGGTACAATCACTTCAAACTTCTTCCCTTGGAACACTTGCGGTGCTACAATGAGAACTTTCTTAGGTGTAGACAGCGGATATATTCCATATGCTATTCTTAACTGGTTAAACCCAGTTGTATCCATCTTCTTCGGATTCACTGGAATTACAATGACTAAGATGACAGATGAAGAATACGAAAGAGTACTGGAAGAAAGAGAAGCTGAAAAGGCAGCAGCTCTTAAGGCTCTTGAAGCTTAATAAAAAATACAGTAATTAACACAATAAATAAAACATAAATCATTACAATAAAACCCTTTGGATTAATTCCAAAGGGTTTTTCATTTATTAATACTCTATTAGCTTTCTAAGTTCCTGCAGGCGTTCACCATCCATCGGCGGAACACCTTTTAGTCTATAAGTTATACCAAGTTTGCCATACTTGTTCACGGCCATTGTATGGTAAGCAAGAAGCTCAACCTTATCAATATTCTTAATCTGCTTGATAAAGTTGTTTAACTCTATCATATCCTCTTCTGTATCATTTAAGTCAGGTACTACGACATTTCTAATCCAAACATGCTTATCATGCTTGTTTATCATATCGATTATTTCAAACAGTGTGTCCATATCTCTTCCTGTTATTATTTTGAATCTCTCTGGATCCGTATGTTTAATATCAAGAAGGATTAAGTCACATGTCTTTATAGCCTCTTCAGTAAACTCGTCCACATATGTTCCACTAACATCTATGGCGCTTTTAAAACCATTGGCTTTAAGAGCTTTCATCGCTTCAATGAGGAATTCGCCCTGAATCAGAGCTTCTCCACCTGAGAATGTCACTCCGCCATTTTCTCCGTGGTAAGGTCGTCCTCTTTCTGCCCAATGGAGTATTTCATCAATATCAATGTCTCTTCCGGCATCTGTAGTCCAAGAATCAGGATTATGGCAGTACAGACATCTTGCCGGACAACCCTGCATAAAAAATACCGTTCTGATTCCAGGACCGTCTACAGCACCAAAGCTTTCAATTGAATGCAATCTGCCTTTCATTTTCCATGCCTCCGTTTTTACTACATATTTTAATAATATGCGAGGTGCTCATCAAGAGCACCTCGCAGCAATTAAGCATTTTATTTACTTTTTAATCAGTAATTAATTAGATTCCCTGGTGGAATGTTCTTGCGATTACTTCTTTCTGATGGTTCTTTGAAAGAGCGTTGAATCTTACAGCATATCCGGATACTCTTACTGTTAAGTTAGGGTATTTTTCTGGATTTTCGTAAGCATCTTCAAGAAGGCTTCTGTTAAGAACGTTTACGTTTAAGTGGTGAGCTCCTCTGTCGAAGTAACCATTTAATAATCCTACTAATGTCTCAGTCTGATCTTCTTTGCTCTTACCTAATGCAGCAGGTGTAATTGAGAATGTGTTGGAAACACCGTCCTGGCAAGTATCCCAGTCAATCTTGGATACGGAGTTCAGGGAAGCAACTGCACCATGGCTGTCTCTTTCGTGCATTGGGTTAGCACCAGGAGCAAATGGAGTACCAGCTCTTCTACCATCAGGAGTGTTACCAGTCTTCTTACCGTACATTACGTTTGAAGTAATTGTTAAAACGGAAAGAGTATGTACTGCATTTCTGTAAGTAGGGTGCTTTCTTAATTCTTCAATAGTTCTTTCGGAAATCTTAACAGCGATTTCGTCTACTCTGTCATCGTCGTTACAGTACTTAGGGAATTCGCCTTCAGTTCTGAAGTCAACGATTACGCCGTTTTCGTCTCTGATAGGGTAAACCTTAGCATACTTGATAGCGGAGAAGGAGTCAGCTGCTACTGAGAAACCAGCAACACCGAATGCCATTAATCTCTTAACTTCTGAATTTAAGAATGCCATCTGAGTTCTTTCGAAGTCATACTTGTCATGCATGAAGTGGATAATGTTCATGATATTTACATAAAGTTCCATTAACCATTCTAAGTAGATATTAAATCTCTTCCAAGCATCTTCGAAATCGATTGGACCATCGCCAACAGATTCCATCTGAGGACCAACGTGTTCGCCTGTTCTTTCGTCGATACCACCGTTTAGACCTAATAATAAGATCTTAGCAAGGTTACATCTAGCTCCGAAGAACTGCATCTGCTGACCCATCTGGATAGCGGATACGCAGCAAGCGATGGAGTAGTCTTCACCGTATGTAGGTCTCATCTTGTCATCGTTTTCGTACTGAATTGAGTCAGTGTCGATAGAAACCTGAGCGCAGAATCTCTTGAATGGTTCAGGAAGATCCTTTGACCATAATACTGTTAAGTTTGGTTCTGGAGCAGGTCCTAAATTGTAAAGTGTCTGAAGTACTCTGAAGGAGTTCTTAGTTACTTTATGTCTTCCGTCCATACCAACACCGCCGATACCTTCAGTGATCCACATTGGGTCTCCACCGAATAATTCGTTGTATTCGCTTGTTCTTAAGTGTCTAGCAACTCTCATCTTTAAGATGTAGTCATCAACGAATTCCTGAATCTGTTCTTCAGTGTATACGCCGTTAGCTAAGTCTCTTTCAGCATAAATGTCGATGAATGTAGAAGTTCTACCGATGGACATTGCTGCACCGTTTTCTTCTTTGATACCTGCTAAGTATGCGAAGTAAGTCCACTGGATAGCTTCCTTAACGTCCTTAGCTGGTCCGGAGATGTCGTAGCCATAAGCTTCAGCCATCTTCTTGATTTCCTTAAGAGCTGTAATCTGATTTGTAACTTCTTCAGCAGTTCTGATGTTTTCTTCGTTCATAACGTGTCTGGAAGCGATCATTTCATGGTCTTTCTTCTTTTCTTCGATTAAGAAGTCGATACCATAAAGAGCAGCTCTTCTGTAGTCACCGATGATTCTACCTCTACCATAAGCATCTGGAAGACCAGTGATAAAACCAAGGTGTCTAACCTGTCTCATTTCTTTTGAGTAAGCCTTGAATACACCATCGTTGTGAGTAGTGATGTAGTCAAACATTCTGTCGATTTCTTCTGGAAGAGTTTCGCCGTATTCAGCAACTTCTTCTCTTACCATCTTGATACCACCAAATGGGCAGATACCTCTCTTTAAAGGTTCATCTGTCTGAAGACCAACGATGACATCCTTACCAGGTACGATGTATCCAGGACCGAAAGCATTAACTCTCATGATTCTGCTTGCGTCTACCTTTAATGTACCACCAGCTTTTCTTTCAGCAACTAATAATTCCTGAACCTTGTCTGAACATTCCTTTGTTCTTGCAGTAGGACCTGCTAAGAAGCTAGCGTCTCCATCATATGGATGGTAGTTTAAGTGAATAAATTCTTCAACATCGATGTTTTCTGTCCAATTACCAGCGACAAAACCTTCCCATTCTTTTCTCATTATTTCTTCTTCCTCCTTGCTGTATATTGTATACATATAATACAACTTATAAAAATAACTTATTGTACTTTGGTAGAATCCTTACCATCTCCTCTACCTTCGTACTTATAATATACCCTTGTATACACGGTAGTCAAACATTTTTTTCTAAAAAAAATGCATTTTTTTTTATACATGTTAAATCTCCTAAAACAGTGTATTTTTCAACAACAAAACCAATAATTCATTCGGCTTTCTCGATAAATTAACAAGTCTTTTGCCTAATAAAAATCTTTTGTTTTTATAATACTATCTCTAGGGGGTTTTACAAATATGAGCAATGTTTTTTTTGATTTAGGAAGTCAGCTTTGGCAAATTTTAGAAATTGTCCTGGAAGCCTTCTCATCTCTTATTATCGGTTTAATATTAGCATACATTCTAAATGGTCCTGTGGAATGGGTCAGAACCAGAATATTCAGAACAGAAAAATCAGATTCTTACATCCTAGAGCCTAAGGGGCGTGTTACTGCAATAATTATTACTTATCTAATCTTATTTCTATTCTTTTTCGGCATTGTATATGCCTTCCTCATTTTAATTTTAGGAGCATTACCTTCCGGCAATTTGTATGATACCCTGCGGCAGGTTTACTCTTATTTTGCAGAGTTTTCTTTCATAGAGAGCTGGCTCAATAAACATTTTTCTGCAGAAAAACTTTTCCGCCTTGCCGGCAGCATGGCATCTGTTGTCATTAACATTTTATTAGGAATAGTTGCCAGTATATATCTACTGAAGGACAAAGAGTTTTTTCTAGGTCTTTGGGATAAACTTCTTTCTTTAACATTAAAGCAGTATACTCATGGTGTTCTGTGTGAAATTCTGAGCGAAATCAACATAGTCATTTCAACTTTTATAAGAGGGGCACTGATTGATAGTTTAATAGTGGCGCTTTTGTCCTCGATTGTCCTCTCTATACTTAACGTAAGATTCGCAGTATTAATAGGTCTTATGGGTGGCATTTTGAATATAATTCCATATTTCGGCCCATTTTTTGGTATGGTTCCCGCTTTTATTGTGGCCTTCAGCACTGATGGTTTAGTAAAAGCACTTTTATCAATTGTAGGCCTTTTTCTCGTGCAACAGCTGGACAGTAACTATATTTACCCTAGAGTTGTGGGAAATTCTGTAGGTGTTCATCCGCTTTTCGTTCTTATCTCCATAAGCGTGCTCGGAACTTTTGCAGGAGTATGGGGAATGCTTGTGGCTGTTCCCATATGTGGTATAATTCAGATTCTAATAAAAAAATGGGCAAACAGATAAGCTCGAAGGATGATGCTTCTTGCTCTTCTGATTGCCCTTTTTCTGATTGATTTTTCTAATTGCCCTTTTTTTATATCAGGAAAACCTTATTACAGTTCCTGTTTTACCCTCCAACGCTTCCAAGGCTTTATCCAAAGACGTAATGATGGCTTTTTTATCAGGATTTGCTCTTACAAATTTCATTGCAGCCTCAACCTTTGGAAGCATACTTCCAGGCGCAAACTGACCCTGGTTGCAGTATTGATCTGCTTCACTTAAAGTCATCTTGTCCAGATTTTGCTGGTTAGACTTGTTGAAGTTTATTGCAACCTTTTCAACTTCAGTGAGAATCATCAGAGTATCTGCTCCGACCTCCTCAGCTAAAAGTTCAGCAGCAAAATCCTTGTCTATAACAGCTGCAACTCCTTCCAAAGTTCCATCTCTGTTTTCAACCACAGGGATGCCTCCACCGCCGCAGCTTATCACTATTGTGGAATCCCACAGTCTCCTTATGGAATCTATTTCCACTATCTTTCTTGGAAGTGGCGATGGAACCACTCTTCTCCATCCTCTCCCTGCATCTTCAAACATGGTATACCCTTTCTTGACCTCCATATTTCTTGCCTCTGATTCACTGTAGAAGGGACCTATGGGTTTTGTCGGATTCATAAAGGCCGGATCATTTTTTTCTACCATCATCTGGGTTGCTATGGTGACTACAGGTATATTTCGGTTTCGAGCACTTAAGGCATATCTTATCGACTGCTGAAGGTGGTAACCTATATATCCCTGAGACATAGCTCCGCATACGTCAAAGGGCATGGCAGGCGTTACATCCTTTGCTGTTTCGGAGGCAAGAAGAATCCTTCCTACTTGCGGTCCGTTTCCGTGAACGACAGCTATTTCATAGCCTTTGCAGGATATTTCAGCTATTTTTTCACTGGTTTTCTTAACTACTGCAAGCTGCGCTTCTGATGTGGGCTCAGTTTTTCCTGACTGCAAAGCGTTTCCGCCTAACGCAATAACTATCTTTTCCATTATTATGACCTCCCCAAATCTTCTCTGTTTACAGGGCAGGACATACATCTTGGACCTCCTCGCCCTCTTGATAATTCAGCGCTTGGGATAGTCAGAACCTCTATTCCGTTTTTATATAACAGCTCGTTGGTAACATAGTTTCTTTCGTAGGTGATAACTCGTCCCGGTGCTATGCACAGAGTGTTTGAACCATCATTCCACTGTTCCCTCTGTGCGGCTATTACGTCGCCTCCGCCGCATCTTATGAGTTTTACGGCAGGAAGCCCAAGTTCTTTTGCCAAAACCTTATCCAGGCTGTCTTTTAGACTTTCAAAGCGAAGCTCTCCATTGCGATCCACTGTAGTTTCGTATACGGAAAGCGGACCCTCGATTTCAGGGTGTATTGTGAACTTGTCATAGTCAACCATGGTAAAGACAGTGTCAAGATGCATGAATGCTCTGCATTTTGGTATGTCAAAGACGATGACTTTTTTGAATTCTCCACTTGAAAGGAGATTTTTGGCAAAGCTTTCTATACCTGCAATTGTAGTTCTTTCGGAATATCCTACTGCAACTATTTCCTTTGAAAGAACAAGTACATCTCCGCCTTCAATGGAATGCTCATCATAGATGTCATACCACTTGTGTGAATCTTTTCCGGCAAAATCTTCATCGTATTCATACATATATTTAAGAAGCAAGGCTTCTCTTCGTCTGGCAGGAGTATGCATGCAGTGAATGCTGATGCCTTTGCCTATGCACGCTCCCGGGTCTCTGGTAAAGTACAGATTCGGCATCGGATCCATTACAAAGGGATAGTCTGTCACAGCAAGTTCAGACAGAGAATCGCTTTTTAATGACCCCAGTTCTTCTCTCTTTATGCCCTGTATCACTGCATTTACCATCTTTTTTGCATCCAGCGCCAGAAGATAAGATTTTACAGCATCTTTTACCGCCTCTGATTCAACCATACTTAGGGAAATCATTTCATCTGCAAATCTTTCGCGAACCGCCCTGTCTTTAAGTGCCTTTGCCGTTTCCTCTTCATAGTAAATTACTTCTGTTCCGTTTTGGCGCAATACCTCTGCAAAGCGATCGTGTTCCTCCTGAGACACTTTTAAAAAAGGTACATCGTCAAAGAGCAATCTTTCCATAGTATCCGGTGTAAGTGCTTCTATCTCTTTTCCCGGTCTGTGGAGGAGCACCCTCTGAAGGCGACCGATTTCTGAAAAAACGTTTATTCCAGCTCTCATTTGCTGCCTCCTATAGAGTTGCCACAATTACTGCCTTGATGGTATGCATTCTGTTTTCAGCTTCATCAAAGACCTTGGAGTGCTTGGATCTGAAGACCTCATCGGTTACTTCACGAATATCGTACCCACGCTCCATCTGTTCTCTGGCAAGTGTTGTCTCAAAGTCATGGAAAGAAGGCAGACAGTGCATGAAGATTACGTGCGGGTTCTTTGTCTTTTCCATCATTTCCTTATCAACGCGGAAAGGTGTTAAAAGCTTTACTCTTTCCGGAATCTGCTCTTCTTCGCCCATGGATGCCCATATGTCAGTGTAAATCACATCTACGCCTTCAAGGTATTTAGGATCGGATGTCAGCTTGATACATGCTCCAGTAGTCTCTGCCACATCCATGACTTCTTTCACAATCTCTGCATCAACTTCCTTTATCAGTTTTTCAGGACCGTAAGCGATAAAGGTCATACCCATTTTGGCACAGCCCTGCATCCATGCATAGGCCATGTTATTTCTCACGTCACCGCAGAACAACACCTTTACCTGACTTAGCGGCTTTGACACATGTTCTTCAATTGTCATCATATCTGCAAGAATCTGAGTAGGATGGTCAATATCGGTCAATCCATTAAATACCGGTACCCCCGAAAATCTGGCCAAGTCCTCGACGATTTGCTGATCATAGCCCCTATACTCAATTCCATCATAAAAACGCCCCAGAACTCTTGCTGTGTCCTCCAGAGACTCTTTTTTTCCCATCTGGGAACTTTTACTGTCAAGATAGGTTACGTTTGCACCTTCTTCGTGACAGGCAACCTCAAAAGCACATCTAGTTCTTGTAGACGTTTTTTCAAAAAGAAGGCAAATATTCTTGCCCTTTAAAATATCATTTTGTATTCCTGCGATTTTCTTGCTTTTTAACTCCTTTGCCAGATCTATCAGATATCTGATTTCCTCTGGGGAAAAGTCCATTAAAGTAAGAAAACTGCGTCCCTTTAAATTAACTGCCATTTTTATCCTCCGTCAACTTTAGTGTTATTAGTTTTCTACTTTAATGTTTCCCAAAATATATAGTTTTATTATCCCATTTCTATTTAGAATTGGAGATTATAGTTTTTGCTCTTTTTTTGCAGGTTTTTTGCCGTGATACTGGTAATAGCAGACTTCCATTCTGCCGTTGAAGAGCTTTCTTCTTCTGTCTGCAGGGCGTTTGAAAACTTTCTCCTCAATGGTCTTATCAGGTGTAATTGCAAACATTGACCATGTATCGTTGGCAGCAAGAAACTGAGAAAAATCAGTATAAAGCTTGTCTATTGATTCTCTGTCTCCGATTCTTTCACCATACGGTGGATTTGTTATAATGATTCCGCCTTCTTCTCCCTTTGACGTCATCTTACCGCCATCCCCGTACACAAACACAATATCATCTTCGACTCCTGCCTCTGCAGCGTTTTCCTTAGCCGCTTCAATAGCTCTTCTGTCTATATCGTAGGCATAGATTTTAAGCTGACAATCCCAGTCTACCGCCTCGTAGGCTTTTTTTCGCTCTTCCTTCCAGTACTTTTCCGGTATTGCGTCCCAATCCTCTGCCACAAACTTTCTGTTCAGACCCGGTGCAATATTTCTTGCGATCATTGCAGCCTCAATTGGAATAGTACCGGAACCGCAGCATGGATCCACCAGCACCCTGTCTGCCCTCCAGAAAGAAAGGTTTATCATAGCAGCTGCAAGAGTTTCCTTGATAGGTGCAATTACGGCATTCTGTCTGTAACCTCTCTTATGAAGTCCGGGACCTGTTGTGTCAAGCGTTACGGTCACTCTGTCTTTTAACAGTGTAATCTTTATATCATAAAGAGCACCTGTTTTTTCAAAATGTTCGATGCAGTAGGTTTCTTTAAGCTTTTCAACGATTGCCTTTTCTGCAACTGACTGGCAGGCAGGCACGCTTGAAAGTTTTGACTTGACAGATGAGCCGTTTACGATGAACTTTCCGTCTATGGGAATCCATTCCTCCCAGGCAATAGCCTTTACCTGCTGAAAGAGGTCTTCAAACTCATATGCCATAAATTCAGCCAGCTTTATCTGTACTCTATCTGCACATCTGAGCCAGATATTTGCCTTAGCAACAGCTCTCTCATCACCCTGAAAGGTAATTTTGCCATCTTCTGATTTCAGTATTTTGTAGCCTAAAGCCTCTATCTCTCTCTTAACGGGTGCCTCAAGGCCGAAGGTTGATGTTGCAATCAATTCAAGTTTCATAGCTTTCTCCTGTTTTTGTTTTGCATACTCTAATGCTGCACTTGTTTTTTCTTTGTTCATTGTAAAATGGCGCCCTGTATAAAGGGCGCCCTGTGTATTTTATAGATAAGGTGCTTTCTTGTTAAGATAGTTTGTCTTTAATGAATCAATCTGATCTAAAGCCTGACCTGTACCGATTGCAACACATGACTTCGGATCATCTGCAATGATAACCTTGATTCCTGTTCTATCCTCAATTCTCTTATCGATACCGTAAAGAAGTGCACCTCCACCTGTAATCATGATGCCGCTGTTGCTTATATCAGCTGCCAGTTCAGGTGGTGTTCTTTCAAGCACGTTGTGAACTGCTTCACAGATTTCGTGAAGTGGTTCTTCAAGTGCTTCCATTATCTCTTCTGAGCTAACTTCTACGCTCTTAGGAAGTCCTGTAACCAGGTCTCTTCCTCTGCATTCCTTAGTTATGTTTTCTTCTCTTGGGAAGGCAGTTCCGATTGTCAGCTTAAGTTCTTCAGCTGTTCTCTCACCGATGTAAAGCTTGTGAGCCTTTCTCATATATTTAACGATTGCTTCATCAAACTTATCTCCTGCCATCTTGACAGATGAGCTTGCAACAATGCCGCCTAGTGAAATAACCGCAATATCAGTTGTACCACCACCGATGTCGATGACCATAACACCATCCGGCTTGCTGATATCAAGTCCTGCCCCGATAGCTGCAGCAACCGGTTCTTCCATTAGGAATACATCCTTACCTCCAGCCTGTTCAGCAGCTTCTCTTACAGCTCTCTTCTCTACTTCTGTTACACCGCTTGGCACGCACACCATAATTCTTGGTTTGAAGAATCTTCCGCTTCCGCAGGTCTTTCTGATGAAATATTTTAACATTCTTTCTGTAATATCATAGTCAGATACAACACCATCTCTCAGCGGTCTGATTGCGATAATGTTGGCAGGAGTTCTGCCCAGCATCTGTCTTGCTTCTTCCCCAACTGCAAGAATTTCGTCTGTATCATTGTTTATAGCTACTACAGAAGGCTCGTTAAGAACAATTCCCTTGCCTTTTATATATACAAGAACATTAGCTGTACCTAAGTCAATACCGACTTCATTTGCGAATCCCATTCCTTTTCTCCTTTTCTTTTTTATATATAAATATTAATTGTTTCATGTAAACAGAGTCCATTATATATCATTTACATTTCTCAAAACATTATATATAAAAAATCATTTTTTTTCAACTAAAAAAGCACACTATACGAGCTTTCTAAAGCAGCATTCTGTCGTTGTCGATACTGAATCTTGCGATGAGCTTTTCCACAGTCATATCAGCTCTTTCCGTTCCTTTTATATCCATCATTATCTTGCCATTTTGCATAAGTATGGTCCTGTTTCCATATTTTAATGCATCATGCATGTTATGTGTAATCATCAAGGTGCACATGCCGTCCCTTTTTGCAAATTCGTCTGTAAGTTCTAATACCTTCTTTGCAGTTGCAGGATCAAGAGCAGCTGTATGTTCATCCAAAAGAAGCAGCTTCGGTTCTGCAATCAGTGCCATGAACAGAGTAAGCGCCTGTCTCTGACCACCGGAGAGCAGTTTTACCTTCTGAGTCATTTTATCTTCAAGTCCCATGTTAAGAACTGCCAGCTTTTCCCTGAATTCTTTTTTCTCAGCCTTGGAAATTCCCCTTTGAAGGCCTCTGCTCTTGCACTTTGCTGCCGCAATTGCAAGATTCTCCTCAATGGTCATGTCAAAAGCCGTTCCTTTTAGAGGATCCTGAAAAACCCTTCCTATATATTTTGCACGCTTATATTCAGGAAGACGTGTAACATCTTCTCCGTCGATTATTATCTGACCCTTATCAAGAGAAAATGCACCTGCAATGGAATTCATAAGAGTTGATTTGCCTGCACCATTGTTTCCGATTACCGTAACAAAATCACCATCCTCCAAGGTCAGAGAAAGATTATCGATTGCCACCTTCTCGTTGATGGTCCCTTCGCCAAAGATTTTAGTTATATTATGAATTTGAAGCAGCTTTTCCATTTTTAGTCCTCTTCTTTCTTATCTTTGCACCGCGTTCGCCCAGAATTCCCAGGTAAAGAGCCATTGCAACTATTACCGCTGATACCAGCTTCAGGTCACTTGATCCCATTCCAAGATACAATGCCTGCGAAATAATAATTCTGTAAAGAACTGCACCTAAGGATGCAGCAATAAGTCTTCTAAGAAGGCAGCTGGTTCCAAACACAACTTCCCCTAAGATAACCGATGCAAGACCTATCACCATCATTCCTGTTCCGCTGTTAATATCTGCAAAAGCCTGATTCTGCGCCAGCATTCCTCCTGCAAGACCTACAAGCCCATTTGAAAGGGCAAGTCCCAAAAGCTTCATATGATCTCCGGAAACACCTGCCGCTCTAACCATATCCTCATTATCACCTGTGGCTCTGAAGACAAATCCCAGCCTTGTCTGAAGGAAGAGATACAGCAATATTATAACCACTGCAAGTATTATGGCTCCTAAAATGATTCCCGCATATTTCGGAGGCAGTAGCCTGTCAGCCACCTTATAGATTGTGTCCACCTTTGTTAGCGGAATGTTCGGAGTCTTTCCCATTATTCTTAGGTTGATAGAATAAGTTGCCAGCATTACAAGTATCCCTGCAAGAATGGGCTGTATTTTTAGCTTAGTATTTAAGAATCCTGTTGCAAGGCCTGCACATGCGCCGCCGATAAATCCTCCTATAAGAGTAATAAAAGGATTTATTCCTGCCACACATAATACTGCGGTTACGGCCATGCCGGTCACGATAGAACCATCAACCGTAAGATCGGGCATATTCAATGTTCTAAAAGAAATAAATACTCCAAGTGCAAGTATCGCATATATCGTTCCAAGTTCGATAGCTCCAAGAAGAGCCGTTAAGGTCATCATGTTTGTCTGCTCCTTTATCTGTTGCTTGCTGCATTACTGCAAATAGCTTACTGCGCAAAAGTTTCCGCCTTATCCAAAATGCTCTGAGGAATTTCAACACCAATTGCTTTTGCTGTATCTGTGTTAACGTATATCTTCATATCGGACATTTTCTTTACTGCCATTGTTGCAGGATTTGCTCCTTCAAGAACTTCTGCAACCATCTTTGCTGTTTCCTTACCTAAAACTGTATAATCAATTCCGTATGTTGCAAGTCCGCCGTCTTTTACCATGGAGTCTGCACTTACATAGAATGGAATGTCGTTTTCATTGAATACATCTGTTGCAACTGCCATCGCTGAAGCTATTGTATTGTCAATTGGGGAATAAACCACATCAACCTTGTCAGCCAGATACTGCGCTGCCTGTTTAACTTCACTGGAGTCTTTCACTGTTGATTCTACAACCTTGAATCCGTTTGTTTTAGCATAATCCTTAAGTCCCTTAATAACTGAAACTGAATTATCTTCTCCTATGTTATATAAAGCTCCGATTGTTTTAAAATCAGCAGTGATGTCCTTTGCCAGATTCATAATCATTTCAGCTGAAACTTCATCAGAGGTTCCTGTAACATTTCCACCTGGTTCATCAAGGCTGTCAACAAGACCTGCACCAACGGGATCTGTAATTGCTGCGAAAATAATTGGAATATCTGTTGTTTCACTTAATGCTGCCTGTGCTGCAGGAGTTGCAATGGCAATAATCACATCGCATTCATCTCCTACGAAGGTCTGTGCGATATTCTTCATTGTTGTCATGTCGTTCTGACCGTTCTGATAATTTATTTCTATATTTTCTCCATCTACATATCCTTCATCAGCGAGGCCTTCTATAATGCTTTCTCTGATTGTATCAAGAGAAGGATGTTCCATAAGCTGTACCAGTCCAATCTTCAGTACATCTTTGTCTTTGCTTCCACATCCTGCAAAGAGTGCTACTATCAATACCAATGTCATTGCCAATGCTGTAATTTTTTTCATTTTCTTTCTCCTTTCAGAATAAAAAAACCTGTCCTCTTATCAAGGACAGGATATCAACCTGCGGTACCACCTTGTTTGACTCAAAATATAATGAGCCCACCTCAAGCAGAGTGCCATCACACTCCTATCCACTTACGTAGGATTTCTCGTCTCAGATACTAGGCACTGTTACGGCACCGTTCCCCTCGCCCTCAGGAGCCCATTATTCTAATCCGTTATCTACCCGGCTTCCACCGTCCCGAGCTCGCTGTGAGAACTGCAATTAGTTTTACTTCTCCATCAAAGGTTTTGGTTATTAACTTGAGATTGAGTCTACCACGATAATTGTTCATTGTCAACTATTTTATTATGTTTTTTTGTTTTAATTTAACAATTTTTAATTATTGATAATCGTCAATACCTGTAAACTCCCCTATATCTTACCAACATTACAACTGTAACGATCAGGGCTAATCCTTCCGCAGCAGGGAGTGCCCACCAAACACCAGCAAGACCAAAGAGCCTTGGAAGCAGTATCAGCGCACCCGCCTCCAAAACAAAAGTTCTTAAAATGGAAATCAGTGCAGATACCTTGCCATTGTTGAGGGCGGTAAAAAATCCCGAAGCAAACACGTTTACACCGGTAAGCAGAACGCTTACTATTATGATTCTAAATCCCTCCAGCATCAAATCTGATAGGGCTTCATCATGAGATGCGAATATCCACACCCAGAAATCATCTGTAAGTATTGCAAGGGACGACATTCCTATAGAAATGACCAATGTGATTCCCATTGAAATCCTGAATGCCTTCCTGATATTGTCGTAATTCTTTGCCCCAAAGTTATAGCTTATTACAGGGGCAATTCCTGATGTAAATCCGAAGAAAACTGCCACGAAAACAAACTGCAGGTAAAGTATTGCGCTTATGGCAGCTACACCCTTTTCACCTATAATGGCCATCATCTGAAGATTAAAAAGAGTTGTAGTTACGGCACTTGAAAGGTTTGTAACCATTTCTGAGGAACCGTTTCCCAAAGCTTTCAAAAACTCCTTACCCTTCCATACAGGTTTTGCGAAGTGAAGTAAGCTGTCTTTTTTGATGAAAACTGTAAGTGGAATCAATCCACCAATCATCATTCCGGATATGGACGCAATGGCCGCACCTGTAAGTCCCATTCCAAGATATCCAACAAGCAGGATATCCAGCACAATATTTACCACCCCTGAAGCAATGGAAAGCCCAAGGCCCATTCTCGGTCTGTCTGTAGTTACCAGATAGCTCTGAAACAGAACCTGCATAACCCAGACCGGACCTCCCATTACTATTACGGTCCCATATTCTACGCAGTAAGGCAGAAGTTCCCTGTCGGAGCCAAGCATCATATATATCTGCTCGTCCACCGTAAGGAATACAGCTATCAGCGCCACGATGGCTAAAACATTGATAATTATGGTCAAGGTCATAAAGCTGCACGCTTCCTCACGCTTGCCTTCCCCAAGCTTCTTACCTATTATTGCGTTACTTCCGGTTCCCAGCATAAAGGCCAGAGCCATGCACACATTTAATACAGGGTAGACAATATTTATAGCCGAAAGTCCAACACTGCCTACATAATTGGATACCACTATCCCATCTACGATGGTATACATGGAGATAAATATCATCCTTATCATAGTAGGAATTGTAAATGCCAGAATGTTTTTTGTATTTATTTCTTTGTTGTATATTAGGTTATCCGTCATACTCTTTCCTTTCTTCAGCTAATCTATTATGCCCCGAAAAGCAAATAAATTCAACAGAATATTTTCAATCAGCAACGCATATATTGTCTTAACATTGAGTAAGGAGTGTGTGTCTTGCAATGAAGGATTACATAGAAGAAAGAGTCTTGGAATTGGCAAAATACATAATAGAAACCAAAACAACGGTGCGCCAGACTGCCGCAAAGTTTCGCGTAAGCAAATCCACCGTCCACAAGGATGTTACAGAGCGCCTTCAAGAAATCAATCCGGCTCTTGCCCATGAGGTAAAGCTGGTTCTTGAAAACAACAAGGCTGAGCGTCATCTGAGAGGCGGCATGGCAACCAGGGAAAAGTACAGAATTGCAAAGGAAAAATAAACGGCTCCTTAAGGCCGTTTTTAATTGCATATTTCGTGCTTGTACAATATAATTTAAGTATCAAATATTTTCCACATAAGGAGACGAAAATGATTTATTTTAGAAGTGATTACAGCCTTGGAGCTCATCCAAAGGTAATGGATGCCTTAGTCGCAACAAATATGGAGCATACCGACGGATATGCTGAAGACAAGTTTTCCTACGAAACAGCAGATATGATTAGAGAAATGGTGGGAAGACCTGACGCACATGTGCATTTCTTCGTAGGCGGAACTCCAACAAATACCATAACAATCGCAGCTGCATTGAGACCTTATGAAGGAGTTATCTCCCCTGCAACAGGTCACATATATGTACACGAAACAGGCTCAGTTGAAGCTCATGGTCACAGAGTTTTTGCAGCACCTACCGAAGACGGCAAGCTTCGCCCTGCTGATATCGAAAAAATCATGCTTCATCACGAGGACGAACATTGCGTAATACCTAAAATGGTTTATATCACACATCCTACTGAAAACGGTGGTGTATATACAAAAGCAGAGTTAGAAGCGCTTCAGGAGTGCTGTAAGAAAAATGACCTCTATTTCTATATTGATGGTGCACGTCTTGGCACAGCTCTCACCTGGCCAGGAAACGATGTAACCTTAAAGGATTTAGGCCAACTATGCGACGCATTCTATATCGGCGGAACAAAGATAGGGGCACTTTTTGGCGAAGCACTTGTTCTTATGAACGACCATATCAATGATCATTTCCGCTACATGGTAAAGCGCGCATGTGCACTTCTTGCCAAAGGCAGATTAATAGCTGTTCAGCTAAAGGCTCTTCTTGAAGGCGGTGAGGATTCATTATATTATCAACTTTCAAGACACGAAAACGAAATGGCCATCAAGCTTGCCAAAGGCGTAGTTGAAAAAGGCTACAAGCTCTGGCTTCCACATCAGACAAATCAGGTATTCGTAATCGTTCCAAAAAAGAAGATTAAAGAACTCGAAGAAAACTTCTTCTTCTACACCTGGGCTCCATATGATGAAGAAAACGATGTAATAAGACTTATCACCAACTGGAACAGCAAAGAAGAAGAAATAGATGCAATTCTAGAAGCTTTATAAAATGTCCCATACAGGTGACTTTATACTAGAAATAATTGGGGTATGAAACAATCATACCCCTTTTAATTCGTCTACTATGTCATTGATTTTTGAATCTAGCATTTTTACCAGGTCTAATTGATTTTCACTATCTAAATACTCATCCATTTTCCAAACCAAGTATAAAGGAATACTATAAGTTTTAGTATTTTCTACCTGATGTTCTCCAACATTTTTCATGGAAAACTTAAAACCAATTTCCGGGTTGTATTTTTTACAAAAAACGCCAAAGCTTTTTGCTTTTGTATTTATTTCAGATTTTGCTTCAATTGGAATAATTCTTCCTTCATCTTCAATAACAAAATCTACCTCTGCAGTATTATTAGAACACCAATAGTAAGGTTTTTTATCTCTTACAAGCAATTCGCTCATAACAAAGTTTTCTGTTAATGCACCTTTAAATTTTATATAATCTTTATCGCCTTGTATAATCGTTTTAGCCGCAACCCCTGCTTTTCTTCTCAAAAGACCAACATCTGACATGTATAATTTATAACTAGTTGCATCCGCGCATGCTGCTAATGGTTTTTCTATTTTTTCTACTTTTGCTAACTTGTATATTAATCCGGCATCAATTAACCACTCAACTGAATCCTCGTAATCTTTGGCACGTGCACTTTCTTTAATATGAGAGAACATATATTTTGAATTATCTTTCGCTAATTGCAATGGTATAGAATCCCATATGGCTGACAATTTAGGGATATCTTTTTTGGGAGCATGTTTTGCAAAATCAGCTTGATAGTCTAATATAATCTCATCCTGTTTGCGTTCAACTAGCTGAATATCTTTGTTTTCAATCCAACTTGATACAACTTCCGGCATTCCCCCTATAATATAATACAGCTTTAATGTTGATTCTAATGCATTTGCGTACGCTTCAGGCAACACTTCACCTTTTTTAATATTAAGTTCTACTAACTGATGCAACGAGTTGTTTTGAGCTTTTAAAAACTCTGAAAAACTCATTGGATACATTGTTAATCTATCAATTTTGCCTACAGGGAAAGACATATTCTGTCTTTTTACAGCTACTCCTAATAATGAGCCCGCACACATAATGTGCAATCTGCTTTCTTCTTCACAAAAATATTTCAGTGATGTGATTGCACGAGGACAGGCTTGTATTTCATCAAATATAACTAATGTTGCTCCAGGAATAATCTTTTTACCGTGTATTATGCTCAACTCTTGTATTATTCGGTCTGTATTTAAGTCGCTAACAAAAACTTGACTAAGCATTTCGTTCTTTTCAAAATTGAAATACGCTACATCTTCAAAGTTTTTGTTGCCAAAGTCTTGCATTACGTATGTTTTACCACACTGACGAACACCTGTGATAAGTAATGGTTTGCGATTGGTAGATGTTTTCCAGTCATAAAGCTTTTTTGTTATATCTCGTTCCATACTTTAACCACCTCCCATTTATTATATTCTATATTATAACACATCATCACATTTTTTACAGGAATATTTTTAATTATATCTCATTTTATATATGAATATTTTGATAAATATCTCATTTTCTATACAAATATTAAAATAGCAGGGTTTCCCCTGCTGTTTTACTCTGAAAGCACTCTTAACAGATCTCCGAAGACGCCGTAGGCTGTCTGTTCAATCTCAGGTTCGTGCTCTATTATAGATACTGTCTTCATTAAATCCGTTGTGATGGATACAACAGATGTTGTGCTGTCTATTGAAGCCAGCATGTGGTTCTTAGGAACCTCTTCAGGCTTTACGCTGGCCTTAACATTGCCCTTTTCATCTCTAACGCCCTTGCACAGGAGTTTTATTACATTGCCTCTCTTATCGGCCGCTTTAATATCTTCAACTGTAATGTCCTCAATGCCCTTCCTGTCGACCATGTCAGGTGTGATATCAGCATCCATAAGTACATTTAAAAGTGCTGTAATCTTTGCAGCTGCATCGTAGCCTTCAATGTCCATAGCAGAATCCGCTTCAATAAAGCCCATCCTGCGACCGCGGCTCATAATATCCTCGTACTCTGCACCCTTTGCAAGCTCCTCCAAAATGAAGTTTGTGGTGCTGTTTAGGATGCCGGATACCTCTGTTACCTTAGCCATCATTAGAGTCTTATCCACAAGATTGAACACAGGAGTTCCATCCATTACTGTAGTTTCGTAGTAGAACTTCAGGTTATTATCCCTGGCAGTTTTGTTTAGCTGGCTGAATTTCCACGCCACAGGACCCTTATTTGCGGTTATTACATCCTTTCCACGGGAAAAGGCTGTCTCTATATGCGATATGGCAGGCTGCCCTGTAAAGATGTTCAAAGGGGTCATTTCTACCAGAACATCGTAATCTGCCTCAGAAACAATCTTCATGGTATCTGCCTCTGTGATATTCTTTTCATCCATAAATCTGCCGAACTCGTCTATGTCAGAAAGCGCTTTATGTAAATCGATGCCGTCTTCACATACAAGATTTCCCTTAGAATTTGTAGCAACGGCAGTTACCACTACATCAAAGCCGTATTTTTCAATTATTTCCTCATGTTTTTCCATGAGCAGCTTTGCAAAAGCCTGCCCTGCGTTACCAAAACCCAGCAGCGCCAGTTTTTTTGTCTTACATTCCATATCCTTAATCCTTTGCTAGTTACCTAAATTCTTGCCGCTTTTTTCGTACTTTTTCATAAGCTTTTCAAGTCCCGGGTTTTTCCCGAGCTGTTCATCCCTCTTTCGCTGTTCATAAGGAGTTAGCTTGTCGATATCCTTTATGTGCTTCTTTATAGGTTTCGGCATGAACGGCAAATAAATGAGAGGTGATACTATCAGGCAATCCACAAGAAGCCATATCAATATGGAAAGTACTATCATACTATCAGATGCACCACTGTTTGCAGTAAAAGCACCGATTACAACTGCCCCTATTAAAAATGCAATTGTCGTTGCATAGCATTTTTCAAGCTTTTCTATTGCTGAACTAAGGGCTTCATCAAACCAAATGGTCTTCAGCTTTTTCACTATATGTTCTGCCCATCTGAATTGTACGTTGGCAAGGAATATACATTGCTTAAAATCGTCAAAGGTGGTCCTTTCAGATGGAATTATTTCAGGTGCTACTTCACCGGACATATCATCATAGAAAATCTGTGCTCTGATAACGTGGCCTTCACCCATAATTGTATAGGACGGTTCCTCATCTTCATCGTACTCAAGCACAAGAAGATTGCCTGCACTGAGCATATGAGAGTTTGCGCCGGCACCTACCACCGCATATCCGTCTCTGCAATATAAAGCGTGCGTTTTCATGGACTTATATGTTTCCTCAGTAGATGTAAAATTTTTTGCATCACTCTCAGGAACTATTACATCCAGATAGCCCTCGCTGCCCTTTCTGACCATAAGGTTAAAGTCCTTTATCTTGCCGAAGCTTCTGGTCTTCCACTGGCCGTCGAATCTGTCCTGTTCAAGTTCCTTAAGCCTTGCAACATGCTGATTCTCGTAGCTTAGAACAACCTCTCCTTCAAGCACCATCAGAACCCTGTCATAGTCAGGGAGTCTGGAAAAATCAGACTCATCAGTCTCTATAGTTGCAGAACTGAGTCTCCACACAAAATCTCTGTCCAGATATTTGGATGTCTTGGGGAAAATCGCAAGCTCAGTAGTGGTTCCTCCCATCCACTGACTTGTCTTGTAATCTTCATTCTTATAAAGGGTATAACGCATAATTCCGCCCTCTTTTCCGTAATTAATGTAATAAAAATTATATCATAATTTGACGATACAGTCCAATTACTTGTTAAAATGAAAAATTTAAGCTATAATAATTCTATACTAAAGAACGGAGACTTTGAAATGTACAGATCAGATGGATACAGAGTTCGTACCAATAATCCCATGTATGAACTCGCTCCATATATTATGGACAAAAGATATGATGCCTGCAACAGTATTACTCAAGACATCGATTTGGCCCCTATCCAGGAATACGCCAGGAAGTGCCGTAAGGAAGGCATACCTATGTCTCATATGGCAATCATAATTGCCGCTTATCTAAGAACTGCTTCCAAATTTCCTTATCTGAATCGATTTGTAATGAACAAGCGCATTTATGCCCGCAATCATTTTTCCATATCCTTTGTAACCTTGACACCGGGCAAAGGAGACAGCACAGTAAACAAACTGTATTTTAATTTGGATGACGATATTTTCACAGTAAACAAAAAGATAAACGAAGCTATTGAAAAATGTCAGTCTGTGGAAGGCGAAACTGCCATGGATAAGATTGCTAACAAGCTTGTTAGAATACCGGGACTTGTAAGCATAGCTGTATCTCTGCTAAAGAAATTAGACAAGTTTTTTACGCTTCCTTTCAGCGTAATAGATGCAAGCCCTTTCCACACTTCGCTTTTTATAACAAATCTGGCTTCAATCAGAATCGGGTCTATATATCACCACTTGTATGAGTTCGGCACTACAGGCATTTTCGTTGCTATGGGCCACCCTCAAAAGAAGATCTATATTGAAGATGATGTTACTGTAGAAAAAAAGATAATGGAGCTTGGTGTAGTTTTAGATGAACGTATTGCAGATGGTCACTATTACGGACAATGCTTCAGAGAATTCGTCAAAATTCTGAAGAACCCTTCCGTCTTAGAAAAGAAGGCGGAAATGGTTGTAAAGGACCCTGATATCAAATGCAAAAACCCAAAATTTATAGTTAAGTAGGAGGAGAAAATACATAATGACTAGAAAAGAACAAGCAATAATGCTACATCACAATGGATTTAACTGCGCACAGTCAGTTGCATGCTCATTTTGCAACGTTATGGGTGCAGACCCTGAAACTACTTTCAGATTAGCTGAAGCCCTGGGCTTTGGCATGGGTAACATGGGAACCTGCGGTGCAGTTTCAGCTATGGCCCTTGTTACAGGCATGAAGATCAGCGATGGCAATCTGGATCACCCTACCACCAAGAAGGAATGTTACCAGATGATGCAGAAGCTGATTGCTGAGTTTACAGATAAGAACGGTTCCATCATCTGCAGAGAAATCAAAGGTGTGGACACAGGGAAGGTCTTAAGAAGCTGCGACGGATGCATCGAAGATGCAGTTGAACTGCTTGATAAGTACCTTCTTGGAATTGAAGAATAGCTTGATTATAAAAAAAGGCCCTTCGGCCTTTTTTTAGTCTATTGTTTTATAGTAAAGCATGCAATGGCAGTATCCTTCAAATGTCGGGTCTGCAATCTGCTCTTTAAACTCGCTGCAGATGCACTTTGTATCGTCTGTCTTTTCCAATCTGCAAGGACAATATCCCCCTGACTGCTTCAGTCCTTCCTTGATTGTCTCTACTATTTCTTTGTTATCATTTAATCTTACTGCCATATCTTTACCTCTTTCCCGGCAATTTAGCCTGTCTTTTATTAGTAAAATTACTTAAATAGATACCTTTTTAATGATTTATACAGCCACCAGCCCAGTACTCCGCAGCAGACCACTTCACCGATACCTACTGTCAGCATCAGGAACCAGTAGCTGTCTTTTACTCCGTAAACCAGCTGAAGCACCCAGGGAACAATGATCATATTGCTCAAAATCGGGAAGATAGGACCTAAAATAGGCTTTTTTCTTCCGATATAATAGGTTCCAAGGGCACCGATCAATGTTGCCAGTGACCCGAAAACTATATCCCACATTGCACAACCTGTCAGTATATTCGCAACTATGCAACCAATCCAAAGTCCTGCTATCGACTCCTTGTAAAACAGTGGCATAATAGTAAGACTTTCAGATAGTCTGAACTGGATAGCACCGCTTGCTAGCCCAAACATCTGTGACAAAAAAGTTAATACAACATAAAGAGCTGCAATGAGAGCAGCTCTTGTCAGATTTAGTGTTTTTTCTTTCATAACATATTCTCTCCTGTAGTTTTATTTATAGTGAGGAAGGTCTCGAACTCACTTT
>JAQXRN010000060.1 GCA_029218545.1 Bacillota bacterium
GCTTCATTCTGTATGCCATAGAAGAAACGGAAACGAAATGGTTCTTCTTGTAATAGTAGTTCTTGTTTTTCTGAAGGGCTTTGCACAGCACAACCGAACCTGAAACAAACAGCATGTAAGTTGCCACTATTACCATTATTACCGCTATAAAGAACCAGCTTAAGGCAAGCAGCGGATTTTTGATTGTTAAGGCAATATAGTAGGCCGCTGCAAGAATAATAATGCCTGCAATTCCCAGCAGATAATTTGCTTTTGGGGGCTTTTCCCCCGTGTTTTCACTTTTTAACAGCGCTGTCGGATTGAGCTTCCACAAGGATATTAAGCCTTTAATAAGCAGAAGTGCAAAGATAAAGGCAAAAATGACAATTGTATTAAAAACCCCTTTTAAATTCAATGTGAAGTCGTAGCTTACGGTCTCACCCAGCATGCGGACAAGCCCCATCTCTGCAAGTTTTGAAAGTGCAATACCCCCAATAAGTCCAAAACCCATGGACATGACAAACAATATTACAGTTTCGTACAGGTAGGTTATACTTAGATTTTTCTTTCCCATGCCAAGTATGTTATACAGCCCGAATTCCTTCTGCCTGCGTTTCATAAGAAAAGAATTGGTATATACCAGAAACAGCAATGCAAATACGGCTATAACCCATGTTCCGAAACCAAGCATTGTCTTTGTTGTAGCTCCCCCTGCCATACTATCAAGAGCCGGCATTGAAGCAAGATAATAAATAATGTAGAACATCATTACAACGCCGCTGCAGGTCATAAGATACGGCAGATACAGTCTTTTGCTCTTTTTTATGCCATCGAGGGCCAGCTTTGGATAGAAGCCTGTTTTCATTTTCCATCACCACCTGCCTGCAGCATTGTTAGAGTATCGGAAATCTTCTGATACAATTGCTCGTTTGTACAGCTTCCGCGATAAATCTGATGGAACACTTCACCATCCTTTATAAAAAGAATTCTGGAGGCATGGCTTGCCGCCTTGACAGAGTGAGTTACCATCAATATGGTCTGACCTGACTTGTTTATTGACGCAAACAAACGCAGAAGCTCATCAGTTGCCTTTGAATCAAGGGCACCGGTAGGTTCGTCTGCCAGCAGAAGCTTAGGATTGGTAATTATTGCACGAGCGACAGCTGCTCTCTGCTTCTGACCACCGGAAACCTCATAGGGATATTTTTTCAGAAGTTCGTAAATCCCAAGCTCTCTGGCAATGGGCTCAAGTTTTTCCTGCATTTCACGGTAATGCTTGCCTGCCAGCACCAGCGGAAGGAAAATGTTATCTTCAAGAGTGAAAGTATCAAGCAGGTTAAACTCCTGAAATACAAAGCCTAGATTGTCTCTGCGAAAAGAAGCTATCTGAGACTCCTTTATTTTTGAAATATCCTTACCATCAAGAAGAACTGTACCTGAAGTAGGCTTATCAAGAGCAGCTAAAATGTTTAGCAAAGTTGTTTTACCTGAGCCTGACTCGCCCATTATTGCAACGTATTCTCCCTGCATTACATCAAAGGTTACCCGTTTAAGTGCTTCAACTTTATTACCGCCGAATCGGGTAGTATATATTTTTTGCACTCCATTTACGTTCAAAATGTCCATAAGTAAATCTCCTTTTCTTTTTCTGCCCTTATTATACAAAAAGAGAGATTTGCATCGCCATGTAATCGGCTTACAAATCTCCCGTAATTTCTAACAGTTTTGTAAGAAGTTATTCTATTTCCGGCTTTTGCTGAGAAAGATCTATGGTGACAGTCGTTCCCTTATCCACTTGAGACCTGATTTCTATATTGTGCCCCAGCTTTGTGCAGATACATTTGCACAGATAAAGGCCGATTCCACTGGCTTTATTATCAGTTCTGCCGTTATATCCCGTATAACCCTGCTGAAAAACACGGGGAAGATCCTCCTTCGCAATGCCTATTCCGGTATCGCTTATTGATAGCTTTTGGGGAGCTTCAAGAGCTATTCTAATGCTTCCTGAAGGGGTGTATTTAAGTGAATTTGATAAAACCTGCTCTATCACAAAGGAAAGCCATTTTTCGTCAGTAATGGCCGAAACGTTAAGGGGTTCATAATCAAGACTCAGCTTTCTCTCAATAAACTCCCCTGAGAATTTTTTAAGAGCCTGCCTTATTATGCTGTCTATGTCATATTCCTTTATCACATAGTCGGTGCTCTCAGAATTCAGTCTCAAGAAAGTCATAACCATTTCAACATACTGCTCTATGCGAAGCAACTGGTTTGAGAGCTTTCTTGAAAGGGGAGAATCCTCGTTCTGCAAGGTGAGCTTCATTGATGCGATAGGAGTTTTAATCTGGTGTGCCCATATTGAAAAGTACTCCACCATATCCATATATTCCTTATTGCTTTTTGCAATAGTTTCACTGTGCTCATCCATGAGCATCCGGATAATCCGCTGATAATCCTCTCCTTCAACGGATTCCGCTGCCGGAAACTTGTCAGATATTATATCAGAAAAGGCTTTAACGTATGTCAAATCCTCATGCTTCTTTTTAACTCTCGCAAAATCTGCAATGGTAAAGATAATGCACATCAAAAGACAAAGTGCGGCAGGATAAAGTACTGCCTTAAGAGGAATATCATACAGTGCAAAGGTGATAATAAAAATCACGAAAAACATAAGCACCAAAAATAATTCCTTTCGCCTATGCTTTAGATATTGTAAAAAAAGTTCCATCCTTTATGCCTCTACTTTGCTAAGATTCCATCAATCCTCAATAAGATAACCCACGCCGAACCTGGTGGTAATAAAGTCCTTCAGCCCTGCTTCTTCAAGACGCTTGCGCAATCTGTTCACATTGACTGAAAGGGTATTTTCATCGACGAAGCTATCCGTCTCCCAAAGAGCCTGCATAAGCTTTTCACGGCTGACAACCCTGCCCTTGTTTTTCATCAAAACAAGCAATATGCGGTACTCATTCTTTGAAAGAGCTATCTTTCTGTCTGAAAAAGTAAGAGTTCCATCACCCGTATTCAGAAGTGCGCCTCTGTGCTCAAGCACCGGTGACGACTGCCCAAAATCGTAGGTTCTGCGAAGCATAGCCTGAATCTTTGCCATAAGCAGACTCTGGTCAAAGGGTTTGGCGATAAAGTCGTCTGCTCCCATATTCATTGCCATCACCATATTCATATTATCCGATGCTGAGGAAATAAAAATAATGGGAACTTTTGAAACCTTCCTTATTTCAGTGCACCAATGGTAACCGTTATAGAATGGCAGGGAAATATCCATAAGAATAATATGTGGCTCAAATTCTGCAAACTCTGCCATTATGTTGCCAAAATTCTCAGCTATATGCACATTCATCTGCCACATTTCAGCCTGTGTTTTAATAGCCTGTGCTATTCCCTTGTCGTCTTCAACAATAAGAACCCTGTACATTCCCTGCTCTTCCTTTAATAATGTTTTGCACCATTATATCATATTACCCATCTTATTGTGAGATTTATTTTCCCTGCTGCCGGCACCATATTTTCATAATTAAGCTTGCAGGCAGGAATTTTACAGCAAGCACCTGCATTCTTACAGGAAAGCCCAGAATTGAAACCTTCTTGCCTTTTAGAAGGTCTTTCATTGCTTTATCGATAACCTCCTGTGAGGTGTATAGTCTGTCATAATACTTTATAGTGTCATCATGTACTGCAGTATCAAAGAACTCTGTCTTTATCCATCCCGGTGCAACTGCCATTACATGTATTCCCTTGTCTTTTAACTCAACTCCGAGGGCTCTGGAAAAGTTCATTACAAAGGCCTTGGACGCACCATAGACATTAATGTAAGGCACAGGCTGCCATGAGGAATTGGATGCCAGGTTAATTATTTTGCTATCCCTCGGCATATACGGAATTGTCGCATGGCACATGGCAATGAGAGCTCTTGAATTGAGATCCACGATGTCCATCTGCCTGTCCATATCCATCTCCGTAAAGGTACCAAAAAGGCCAAAGCCTGCTGCGTTTACAAGAACCTTTACTTCGGGAGCCTCTGCCTCAAGAAGTTCCTTGTAGCTGTATATGCTCTCCCTCTTTTGTAAGTCCAGCGCAATAGGTCTTATCTTGGCACGGCAATCAGCCTGAAGAGCCGCTAAACGCTCCTCACGCCTTGCAATCACCCATATTTCATCAAGTTCAAATTCTTTATCGATGGCAAAGACGAAGTCGCGTCCCATGCCGCTTGATGCTCCTGTTATTACTGCAATTTTCATTTCAAATTTCCTCCGGAGATTCTACTTAGATTCTACCTACATCTTGAAAGAAGCTTTTCCCACTGTTCATCCACATAGGTTTGCGCTTCTTCAATCATCCATTCATTACCTTTCTTGAACATGTGCTTGAATCTGTTCTGCTTCACGAGAAATTCTTCAACAGGAAGTTTCTTCTTTGGTTCGTATGTAAGACGCCACTCACCTTCTTCAATTTCATACATAGGCCAGACGCATGTGTCAACGGCCAGCTTGCATATCTGTGCAATGTCGGAGGTTTCATATCCCCATCCTCTTGGACATGGAGAAAGAATATTCAGAAAGCATGGACCTTCTGTATAGATAGCCTTGTAAGCCTTTTCATGCAAGTCCTTGAAGTTTCCAATAAAGGTTGTCTGTGCAGCGTATGGCACATTGTGAGCTGCGATTATTTCAGTAAGATTTTTCTTATTCTGTTCCTTGCCGGATGACTCCCTGCCCACAGGTGAAGTGGTAGCATCTGCAAATCTTGGAGTTGATGAAGATCTCTGTACACCTGTATTCATATATGCTTCATTGTCATAGCAGACATATACCATATCATGTCCTCTTTCCATTGCCCCTGAAAGTGACTGAAGACCGATATCATATGTACCTCCGTCTCCTCCGAAGGTGATAAACTTAAAGTTGTCTTTTATTTTGCCCTTTTTCTTAAGAACATTATACGCCGCCTCTACGCCTGAACATGTTGCAGCACTGTTCTCGAAGGCACTGTGAATATAGCTGTCATAATATGCTGTATTTGGATACATAAATGTTGAAACCTCAAGACAGCTTGTCGCATTGGTAATAACGGCTTTATCTTCAGGATTTAATGCTCTTAGCACGCCTCTAACGGCGATTCCTGCACCACATCCTGCACAAAGTCTATGACCGGCAGCAAGTCTTTCTGGTTTTTCTAATTCTTTCTTTAAATCATATGCCATAGTATTTCACCTCATCTATATCAAAGCTTAATCATCGTATTTCTTGTGGTCAAAGCCATGTTCACCATATCTGCTGTCTCTTACGCCAATATATCTGTAGATATCGCCCGGCTTATTAGTATCATAGATAATGAACAGGTCGTTGTAGATTTCATAGAAATCCTCGACGGTAATATCTCTGCCACCTAGTCCATAGATATAGTTGATTGCATATGGTCTGTTAGGAAGGTCATAAAGCGAGTTTCTCGCTTCGCTGAACAAAGGACCGCCGCTGTTTGAGAAGCATTCAGCCTTGTCCATGATTGCCACTGCCTTAACCTTGCACATTGCTTCTGCAAGAGGCTGTCTTGGGAAAGGTCTGAAAACTCTAAGCTTGATAAGCCCTACCTTCTTGCCTTCCCTCCTTAGCCTGTCAACAGCTTCTTTACCTGTTCCTGCACTGGAACCGATGATTACAATAGCAACTTCTGCGTCGTCCATCATGTATTCTTCAAAGAAACCGTATTTTCTTCCTGTTAATGCTTCGAATCTCTCAGCAACCTCCATAATAATCGGCATGGAATCCTTCATTGCCTGAGCCTGAGCTCTCTTAACCTCCATATAATATGGAGATGTTCCATAAGGTCCCACCGCCAGAGGGTTTTCATGCTTCAGAAGGTAGTTATCAGGCTTGTATTCGCCAACAAAATTCTTTACTTCTTCGTCTTCTAAAAGTTCTATATTTGATACACCGTGGCTTGTAATGAAACCATCCTGACATATCATTATTGGCAGTCTTATTTCCTCAGAAATAGGCATTGCCTGAATGTAGTTGTCATATACTTCCTGGTTTGATTCAGCATAAATCTGAATCCATCCGGAATCTCTTGCACCCATGGTGTCTGAGTGGTCGTTATTTATGTTGATAGGGCCTGTTAAAGCTCTGTTTACCACAGCCATGGTAATTGGCAATCTGGATGATGCGGCAACATATAAAAGTTCCCACATATATGCTAGTCCCGCTGAAGAGGTTGCCGTTACAGCTCTTGCACCTGCAGCTGATGCACCAATGCATACAGACATTGCGCTATGTTCTGATTCAACAGCAACAAATTCTGTATCCACCTTTCCGTCAGCGATAAACTTTGAATAATACTGAGGAATTTCTGTTGAAGGAGTAATTGGAAATGCACCCATTACATCGGGATTTATCTGTCTCATAGCTTCAGCTACAGCTTCGTTTCCTGACATTCTATCTCGTCTTGACATTACTTATCCTCCTTTACAAATTCTATCGCATCGAAAGGGCATACTTTAGCACATATGCCGCAACCCTTGCAGTGAACCAGGTCAAAATCACGTCTCTTGTGATTCTTTACAGGGATTGAACTGTCCGGGCAGTATAAAACGCAAAGCATACACTGCTTGCAATCGTCTTCCTTAAACACAGGAGTCATAACTCTCCAGTCACCTGTTTCAACAAGTAATGAAGTTGCAGGTTCATAAATCTCTGCACCTGTGGTTATC
>JAQXRN010000061.1 GCA_029218545.1 Bacillota bacterium
GTTAAAGATTGCATCCCACATTTCTAGAGTCAGTTCATCTACACGTCCATCTTTGAGACCTACATTTGCAGCGTTGTTTACAAGTATGTCAATCTTTCCATACTTTTCTGCTGTGTCGCTGATTAACTTTTTAATGCTGTCTGTATCTGTCATATCCATAAAGTGATATGATGCTTCTCCCCCTTCTGATGCAATCATGTCAACAATAGCTTGACCTTTATCTTCTCTTCTACCACAGATAACAACCTTTGCGCCTTCTGCGGCAAAGAGCCTGGCGATTCCTTTGCCGATTCCGCTTGTGGAACCTGTAACTATTGCAACTTTTCCGTCTAATCTTTTCATGTTGGTTACCTACCTTTTTTATTGTTTTCCTGTAATACATTATTTTGATATGTACTTAAATTTTCCTAAAAGTCAAAATTTGTACTTTTACACAATAAAACAAAAAAAATAATTATGTCAATACACAAATTTGAATAAGGCTATATGGAATCGGTATAAAAGCAATTGGCATAAGAGTAACAGGTTTATGACAATGACCTTTTAGATAGTATCTTTTCCAATTGTTGATATTATACAGAAAAGAAAAAAGGAGCCTTCAAAGCTCCTATTTTTCAAACTTATTTATGTATATCCAGAAGGATTAGAAAGGACCGTATCCTATGGCATTTGCAATACATACAAGAATATAACCGGATCCGATCATAAGTGCGAATGTCTTCCATGCCATCTTTAGCCAATCACCATAGTTGATACCGATTAATGAGCAGCATACTAATGCTCCGCCTGGCCATAACATATTAGTTAAACCGTCACCTAACTGATAAGTAAGAACCATAACCTGCTGATTGATTCCAAGCATTTTTCCAAGAGGGCTCATGATAGGCATCATCATAACTGCCTTTCCGGAACCGGAAACTACTAAGAAGTTGAATGCAGTAACGAACAGGTAGATTAATAAAAGTGTAATAAGTGCACTCTTTCCTTCAAGAGCATTACCCATGTAGTAAACGAGCGTATCCATAATCTGAGCCTGTTTCAGAAGTGCCATTACAGATTGTGCAAGACCTATTGCCAATGCGGCTACGAGAACCTGACCTGCACCCTGACCGAATAACTGACAGTATTTATTAGGGTTAATTTTATAAATAGCTGCAATAACTACAGAGTAGAAAATGTAATATGCTGCGAACTGACCTAGACCGAAGCCAAGCTTTAAACAACCATAAGCAGTCCAGACAATAAGTACAAGGAAGAGAATTAAAGTTACTGATTCTCTCCATGTGAATTCAAGGCTTGAGCTTTCTGTTTCTGATTTTTTTGAATCTAAAGCCGCTAAATCAGCTTTATATTCTTCAGAAATGTAGCTTTTGTTTGGGTCTTTCTTTATTTTGGAAGCATATCTTATAATGCTAACTAAGCCTATTGTGAAAAGAACAATAAATACAATAAATCTGAAGCCCATTCCGGAAAACATTGGTAATCCAACAATCTGCTGAGAGATCCCTGTTGTAAACATATTAAGCATGCCGCATGCGAAGCCGCCGGTTGCTGCAAACATAATTACGCCAGCTGCTGTTAATCTGTCATAACCCATTGAAACTACCAGTGCAGTTACGATTGGGAAGAATGGATAAGCACCTTCTCCGATACCCATGATATTCATGGCAGCAAAGTAGATGTAGAAGATTACTAATGTAATCATGCTCTTTCCTTTGGTTGCTTTATTTAGTTTATTTACACCTGCTTCAAGTGCTCTTGTATAATTGAGAATTCCTAAAGCTCCTGAACATAGAATTAAAGAACCCATGATTGTGCCGGCATTAACAAAGCCCACATGGATTGCGCTCCAGAAATCCTGAAAACTGATTGGGTCAGCCTGATCAACAAACTGGAAGTTGTCAGGGTTAACTGTACCTAATTCAGTTCTCTCGAATTCACCGCTTGGTACGATAAATGATAATAATGTAACTAATAGCATGATTGCAACAAGTATGATAAAGACATGGGGCATTTGCAATCCCTTTTTCTTGTTTAATGTTTCTCCCATTTTTCTTTTGTACAGCTTTCGTGTACATCTCCTTTCTTGCGAAATAATAAAGTTTTAAAATCCAAATCCTTTTCAAGTTTTGAGCACACTATCAGATTTGTGTTGTTTGACTCTTTATGTAGCAATCTGTGTGCCAAGAAATTAAATGTTGATTTTTCAAGGGTTTTAGGACCAAAGAGATGCATTAGTGGAAGATGTGTAAATTTTTATTTACGGTAAATGTAAAAAATATTTACATTTTAGTAAAATAATATTTACAAATATGCTCAGATATGCGCTGAGCAAATACATTTGAAGGTATTGTAAATTTAATGGGGAGAAATGTAAAGAAAAATTATGTTGCACTTAAAAGAAGCCTATGTTATAATTCAGAAAAAATCCAGAGCTTCCTTACTCCAGTCAATTTTGAGCACATTGATCGATTCATCTAGCACAGTGCGAGATGCAATAGGAGGAATATTATGAACTATATGGAAGCGGCACTAGCTGTTAAGGATCAAATTCTAGAAGACAGACACTATCTCCATAGAAACCCGGAGGTAGGTTTTAATTTGCCTGAAACAGCCCAATATGTACAAAAAAGATTATCAGAAATAGGTATTGACTCCCAGTTATGTGGAGGCCCAATCAGCAATGAAATAAGAGAGAAATTTGTTTTTGCAGGATTCCCGGACATGGCCAGCTCTACAGGTGTAGTTGCGACAATAGGTAAGGGGGAACCCTGTATTTTATTGCGCGCAGATATGGATGCACTGCCTATGGTGGAGACACCCGGCTTGGTAGAGTTTACATCTGAAAAACAAGGAGCAGCACATATGTGTGGGCACGATACACATGTGGCAATGCTTCTTGGCGCAGCAAGGATATTAAAAGAACATGAAGAAGAACTTTGTGGTACAGTTAAGCTTATGTTTCAATCAGGTGAAGAATGCGGATGTGGCTCAAAATTCATGATTGAGCATGGAGTTTTAGAAAATCCGAATGTTGATGCGGCATTTGCTATTCACGTAATGTCTGACCAGGAAAAGGGAACCGTAAATTATACACCGGGGATATGCTCTGCAGCTATGGATACCTTTATGGTAAAAATTAAAGGCAAGGGTGGACATAGCTCAATGCCACATCAGACAATAGATCCATTGATGATTGCAAATCAGCTGTATACAACATTAAATTTATTGGCATCAAGAGAAATAGACCCACGTGAAACTGTTGCTTTGACTGCAGGAAAGTGTGGCGGAGGCACAGCATCCAACATTATTCCGGATACTGCAGAACTAATGGTGGGAATCAGAACTTTCCAGCGTGATGTAACAAAGCATATGACACAAAGAGTACCCGAAATAATAGACCACACTGTTGAGATGTGGAGAGGCAGCCATGATACAATTGCTTTTCATACTCCGTCAACATATTCTGACGAAGAATTATGTGAAGAACTGAAGACATATATTGGACAGATTGTGGGAGAAAAAAATGTAAAACTGGCACCTTGCATGGCTGGAACAGAAGATTTTGGTTATGTTACAGATAAGGTTCCGGGAATGTTTGTTACCCTTGGCGTTGGTGGCAAAGAACATGCTCCTATGCACAACCCAAACATGGTGGTTGATGAAGAAATGCTTCCTGTTGGTGCAGCAATTCATGCAAAAGTTGCTATTGAGTGGCTTAGCGCTCATTGCCAAAAGTAAGGGGGCAATGCAACATGAAGTATGAAAAATTATATATAAACGGCAAGATTTTTACAGCTGATAAAAAAATGCCTTATGCGGATGCAATGGCTGTTAAGAATGGCAAAATAGCCTGGATAGGAACTATGGCTGAGGAATCAATCGAATCCAATGAGATAATAGATTTAAATCAAAAACGTGTTTTGCCCGGATTTGTAGATGCGCATATGCATGCAATAATGCTGGCTAAGTGTTACAAGCAGATATCAGCACTTCCACCTGCAGTTAACTCTATTAAGGAACTCATCGAGGAAATAAAAGAGGCGAGAAAAAAGAGTGAACCGGGATTATGGATTGAAGGCTGGGGCTATGATGAAGGAAAACTTGCAGAAGGAAGATCTCCTTTGAGACAGGATCTTGATGAGGGATGTGCTGACTCCCCTGTTATGATTTTAAGAACTTGCGCACATATCTGTGTAGTTAATTCCAAAGCTCTTGAGCTTGCAGGTATAACGAGAGATACGATGGATCCACCGGGAGGAAAAATTGGAAGAGATGCTGATGGCGAGCCAAACGGCATTCTTTATGAAACTGCCAGAGACCTTGTGATATCTGTTAAGGAAGAGTTAACTGATGAAAAGCTAGTAGAATATATAAAGAATTTAGGTGATATTCTTGTTTCGCAGGGAGTAACTACATGCTCCGATATGGGTGAATTTGGATTCTGTGACTACCTGAGTCTTTTCGGAAAAGCTGCTCAAAAAGGTTTTAAGAATAGAGTTGCATGTTACTACATGTGGGATGATGTAAAAAACAAAGAAGATTTTTACATTTCTTCTGAGGCTCAAGATAGCACTAATCAGGTTAGAGTGGCAGGTATAAAACTTATAGGCGATGGAAGTGTTTCAGGGAGAACAGCATGGTGTGATGTTCCTTACCTAAACAAGGATGAGGAAAACAAGAACATGGAATATGGAATACCTGTTTGCACTGAAGAAGAACTTGAAAAAGGTATTCAGTTTGCCAAGGATAATCATTGTCAGGTTTCCATACACTGTATGGGTGCCAAAGCTATTGAACGTGCTATTGAGCATACATGGAAGGAAAAACCTTGGATATCCGGAGGTGTTCCATCTGTTAGAATGGAACATGTTGCAATGCCAACTATAGATTCTATGGAAAAAGCAGCTGAAGCAGGCATTGGTTGGATAACTCAGCCTATTTTTCTTTATGCAGAAATCGAAAGTTATCTGAATAACATGGGGATTAAGAGGACAAAGGAATGTTATCCTATAGCAGATTTCCTTGAAAAAAACGTGAGATTTTGTTTCAGTACAGATGCCCCGGCTACAGCATGGTCAGTTCCATCGGATCCTATGCCGTGTTTAAAAGGTGCAGTCACAAGAGTTGCATGGGACGGAACTGATTGTGGTCAGAAACATAGGACGGACATTGAAACAGCAATAAGATTATACACGGCTGAAGCTGCTCCGATGCTTGGATTTACAGATGTTGGTGTTTTAAGAGAAGGATATGCAGCAGATTTTATTGTGTTAGACAGAGATATTCTTAGCATTGAAGCTGACGATATTGATAAGGTTAAAATCGATGAAACCTATATTGCAGGAGAATGCGTATATCGTAGATGTTAAATTGAAATTAAAAAGTTCCCTATTTAAAGGGGAACTTTTTAATTTCTGATGTTTATCCAATTGTATGAACCTTTTTCTCCAAGGTCAAATTGTATTTATTGATTTTCTGGTTTAAGGATTGACGGCTTATTCCTAAATAATCTGCAGCAGCTACCAGGCTGGAATGAGAGTTGAGGGCATCTATTATAAGAGATTTTTCATATGCATCCATGTTTTTCTTTAGACTACCAAGCCACTGTATTTCATTTATGGTGGCAGCGTTTTCCGAAACTATTTCATCAATATCACTGTCTAAACCTGTCAACAGATAGGATGGAAGATCCCCAACCCCAATTATAGTCGACTCACAAAGGTTAAAGGCCCCTTCTATTACATTTTTAAACTCTCTAATGTTGCCCGGCCATGAGTAACGGTGAAAAATTTCCATTACATCCTTAGAAACTCCTAGGATATGACGCTTCATGCGTGCATTATATTGTGCAATGTAGTATTCTGTCAGAAGTTCGATATCTCCAGTTCTTTCACAGAGATTTGGAAGGTTAATCGTAACACTGCCCAGCCTGTAAAATAAGTCCGGTCTTAAGGTTCCATCTTTTATACAATCGACAGGCGGCTTATTCAAGGCGGCAATTATTCTAATATCCACATCTATAGATTCTGTACTGCCGATTCTCGTGATTTTCTTTTCTTCAAGAACTCTCAGCAGTTTTGCTTGCAGGGATAAATCCATAGAGTTTATTTCATCAAGGAATACAGTTCCGCCGTTAGCTGTTTCAAAAATGCCAGCTCGGTTTTCTGCACCGGTATAACTTCCTTTTACAGTGCCAAAGAATATGCTTTCAAGAAGTGAAGCTGGAATTGCAGCACAGTTCTGGGTAAAAAAAGGTGCAGATTTACGATTGCTGGCTGTATGAATTGATTGTGCGGCAAGCTCTTTACCTGTTCCGGTCTCTCCGTAAATCAGCACTGATGAAGAAGTCTGAGCAATTCTCTGTATCTGCATTCTCAAAGCTTTGACGGGCTCACTTCTGCCAATAATGTCGGCTAATGTGTATAAATCCTTCTTGGCTGCAATCATATCCGGGGTTAACTCTAAGGAAATTGCGGCCTGCATGTGCTCAGGTGAGTGTGTTATACATACTGCACCGATGATTTCGTCGTTTTCTTTTATTGGAAAAGTATCATCGTATACTGTGAACTCTTTTCCTTTAGTTACAAGCTTGTTTTCAAAGTTTATGGTACTTTCGCCCGTGGTGAGTGCTTTAATTATAGTGCTTTCTGCAGGGTCCATATCGGGATATATTTCGAAAAGATTTTTGCCTATGCATCGTTTTTCGTCCAAAGGTGTAAGCTTGTTATAGTAATGGCGAAGAAAAATGATATTGGCATTCTTATCGGCCACAAGCAGACCATCAACGTAGTTTTCCATATTTGTTATGATATCAAGATAGTTCTCTAACAAAAAATCACCTCCGCGAATGATGTAATGAAATGAGCAGTAATTAAGTCAAAAATTATTTACAACTTGTAAATATAATTTAACTGATAAAATGCAGTTATGTCAACTATACCGTTAAATGCTGCAAAAAATCTTCAATAGAAGGTGCGATTGTCTCTTTATGTTTTATGATGATGACGTTTTCGGATGGTCAAACGGAAGGATTTATTTCATCAGCAGTAAGTGTGGGATGTATCATGTGCCTTATAGCTAAGGTTTTATCATGTTTTTACAAATAATTTTAGAATGGAGATAGCATTATGAAACCTTTTTACTATATGGACTTGCCTCTTAACCATAAAATAGCAAAATAAAAATCGCGGAATTTACAAGCCCTCTTATAAGAGAAAACTTATAGGAGGGTTTTATTATGAAAAAAATCAAAGACGTAATTAAAATCACAGGGCTATCAAGAAGGACATTGCAGTACTACGATGAGCAGGGCCTTGTGCAGCCAAAGCGTACAAAAGAAAACTACAGGCTGTATGGCGGGGATGAGTTGCAGCGGCTTTGGAAATTGCTGATTTACAAAGAGATGGGATTTCAGCTGGGCGAAATCGCTGTTCTCTTAGAAAAATCAGAAGAGGAAACGCACTGGATGCTTGAAGAAAGACTTGTGTGCATTAAATCCCAGTTTGAAGAACTGACACGCATGTACCGATTCACAGAAAAAATATTGGAATTCGGTGTTCCGGACGAAGACTTTGTAAAAAGAATATCCAAAACTACAGATTACAAAACTATGGTTAGATACCTTGCAGAAAGAGAGTGAATTGATAATTTACCTCTTGCTGTCACCTTAAGGTGATACCTTAAATTCAAAGCACAGTACATTAAATGGCCGTTCTAATGAAAGGAGATAGGGATGAAAAAACTAATAAGTTTATTGATGGTGCTTGCGATGAGTATATGTTTAGTTTCCTGCGGAGGTTCAGGAACGAAGGTTACAACCACTGAAACCAACTCGGAAGGCACCACCAGCGAAAAAAATGTTTATGTAGATTCCATTGAAGAATTAGAAGAACTTGTAAACAACGATGTTTCCAATGTGATTGCTTCATTGGAAGCAGAGTACAACAGCCTCATAGAGGAAATTACTACATATGACCAATACGTTGAGAAAAGGGATAAAGTTGAAGCATTTTATGCGATGATAAATGATGAGACGGAGAAACTCTGCATCAGACTTAGAGAGTACAGTATCAATTATGCTGAACTGATAATAAGCTCAGATATGACAAATGATGAAAAGGAAGATGCGGTTGAGAATATGTATGAGTGCATATATGATGATGCCGGCGAGGAGATATACGACGGAATATATGATGGGGTGCTGGACCATATGTACGACTATTTCTACTGCGATATTGTTGAAGATGGATATGACTACGCACCATATAAAGAGTGGTCAGATGTGTTATCCGATGAGTATGATATGTGGTCTGATTGCCTGTCTGACGTATATGATCTATGGTCAGATGCACATACCGACATTTACAGATTTTGGTCAGATGTAAACAGCGCTATGTGGAAGGGTGATGTTGAGAAAGTAAAAAAAGAAATTGAAAAGTTCAGAGAGGATATAGGGAAGCTGAAAGGATAGCTTTAACATCTTGACATGGCTTAAATATCTGTTAATATTTCAAATGGAACGATATTTTAGTAGAAACGCTGGAATATCGCTTTGTTTTGCAAAAACTGAGGGATTTGCAACTCTTGTCATTTATATAGACAAATAACATTACGGTAGAAATTTAAAGAAAACTAATGATAAAAATAGGAGACACAGCAGTGAAGAAGATTATATCAACAGTAATATTGTTAGCGGTGGCTGGAACTTTAGCATTTGGGGCTTTTCATTTTTGGGGAAATTCATCCAATGCGGATAAGGAAAATTTGATTATAGAATCAGTATTAAAAGATGCATCCGAACTCACAACACAGAA
>JAQXRN010000062.1 GCA_029218545.1 Bacillota bacterium
TAGTCTTCTCTTCTTCTCTTAGCGAATACTGCTGTGCCTGCTGCAAGAACTGCCAGCATTGCCCAGCCTGCAAGACCGGATGTATCGCCAGTCTTTGGAGTAGTGGTTTCTTTAACTACAAATGAAGTTGTCGCCGTTCCATCATCAAAAGTAACTTTGACGTTATGTGTTCCGGCAGCCAATGTTTTTATATACGTATCGGTAAATGTAATAATTGTTGATCCTTCTGTAACTTTATAGTTGGATCTGTCAACTAAATTTCCATCTACTTCTACAATGACATCTTCAGTGAAAGCATGATCAATTCTAATTGACAATGCTCCATCATCCTTATTTACTGTTGAATTTGCACCTTCTAGCACAGAAAATGCCACTAATTTATCGATTGTTTTTGTTTCTAAAACAGAGTGACAAGCAGTGCATTCAATATGCTTTGAGCCGGCTGCATCAAAAGTTGCAGTTCTATCTACAATCCAGTCACTTTTTACATGTTCTTTGATAGTCACATTTTTTGATACAGTATTACCATTAATGTCTTTAACAGTAATCTTCTGTACCTGAGAATTAGGCGCAATTGAATACTTGCCTCCAACCAGCTGAATATCTGTAACATTACTTGCAACTGTCAAAGTTACTTTTTCTATGTCATCGCCTTTAACAGTTATTTCTTTAGAGCCGCAATATGTTCCGTTATTGTCAATACCTTCAATCAGAATAATGGCTTTTCCTTTAATTTCACCGTGATTATCAATAATTCCTATAACAGTTCCGCCGTTATCAATTGTGCCATTGTTAATCAGATTATTAACCTTTAATGAAGCACCCTCTTCTATTTTTAGGGATTCACCACTTTTTATCTCTAAATCGTCATCCAAAGCAACTGTTCCCTTTACAGTGTATTGTTTATCGCTATATACGATAGCATTGGAAAAGTTGTTTGTTGCAGGTGTATTTTCATCCTGGAAAACCTCTACGGTCTGAACAAGGGTACCTGTAGTCGATGATTTGTTCCCACCTATGCTGGCAACACCCTCTGAGCCTTTTGCAACAACAGTGCCACCTGAAATTGTAATATCGGAGCCTGCTCCGTATCCTCCACCGATTCCGGCACCTTTACCCGGTGCAGCTGCAGTAACTCTTCCGCCAGAAATGATTATATTTGACCCATCACCTTTTTGGCGATAAAAATCACTTCCTCCGCCGATTCCAGCGCCTTGAGATTCTCCACCGGTGGCAACTACAGTTCCGCCACTGATGGTGATATTTGAGCCACAGCCGCCGCCACCGCCGCCGCCAATACCAGCACCATAAGTTCCGGCAACAGCAGTAATTGTTCCGCCATTAATAACGATATTTTTTGTATCATTCCTATTGTCACTTCCGATACCTGCGCCGTTTACTCCTATATTTTTAGCAAGCAGTGATCCCATACCATCGATGGTTAATGTTCCAACATCTTCACCTGCCCCATTTTTGCAGATGCCAGGTCCACCGCTGCTAATCAATCTGTTGTTTCCTATTAACTCAATATTCACATCGCCTTTTGAGTCATTCTCAATCAAAAAAGGACAATTGGAGCTAATATTGACATTTTCCAGTCTGATATTCGCATTTACATCCTTTGCCACCACGATAGAGTTGGATGTTTCTGTACCATTCCCTATAATGTGATAATTCCCATCTTCTGTAATGGTAACACTGCCATCATATATTGATAATTGAATATAAGTATCCGCCAATGCATTGATTGGTGACATGATGCTTAAAATCAGCATCATTGAAAGTAATATTGCAAGCCATTTTCTCTTCATATCTCTACCTTTTCCTTTTGTTAATATTTATTGTTATAGTAGCATATATCCCTAATTTATTCAATGTTCTTTGCATTATAGAGAAAGGGAGACACCTCTAACAGTGCCTCCCAAATATTTGAAAACAATATTTAATTATTATCTAGTCTTCTCTTCTTCTCTTAGCGAATACTGCTGTGCCTGCTGCAAGAACTGCCAGCATTGCCCAGCCTGCAAGACCAGATGCATCGCCAGTCTTTGGAGTGCTTCCTGCAAGAGGAATGTTTGCAACCTCTGATGAAAGTGCTACTGCATATTCTGAGAAGTGTTCGATTTCGAATACTAAGTTGCCGTCTGCAACCTTTGTAGGGATTCTAAACAGATTTCCATTGTTATCAATGTAAACTATTGTGTAATCGCCTAATTTCTTTCCTTCTGCAGGCGTGAACGGAAGCTCGATAGTTGCCTTGCCACCGCCGAAGTCTTCACTGATTACCTTGTCCTCGCAAAGGATTTCTGCAGAGATAATTACATCAAAATCCATGTTTTCAATAGCTTTCTGCTGCTTTTCGCTTAAAGCAGTTTTTGCTATCTCGTCAATCTTAAGAGTTATCTTTGCACCATCAGCCTTATCAACAAAAGTTTCAAGTGCCTTGCTGTCTAAAGTAACTGTCGCAGTTTTTGTTTCAATAGTCAGACTCTTCTTTGCGCTTGCTACTTCTTTTACTGATGCAACAGGAAGAGTGATTTCTGCAACTTCTTTATCCTTTGGAACAGTAATTACTACTTCTGCCTTATCAGCTGCGCTTGCATCTTTGATAACATCAGCAGGTACTTCTGCCTTGCCGCCATCAACCTTGATTTCTTCCTTAGGAGCGGAAGATCCTTTTGCTTCAGCTAATGTGTAAATACTGAAGTGGTCTGTTTCGAATGTTGCAAAACCGCCTTTAACTGTAACTGCATGTTCAGTAGTATTACCCTTTGCATCAACGTAGTAAACTACTAGGTTTTTACCTTCAAACTGTTTGTCGATAGGAATCTTTACTTCAAACTTGCCATTGTCAAGCTTAGTAACATAATCATCCTTTGATGCGGAATGCAGCTTGATATCAAATGTCTTGCTGTTTTCAACATCAAGAACCTTCATGATTCTGTCGTACTCTGTTCCTGAAGTAACATTTTTAACTTCGATCATTGTGTCCAGAGGAATCTGAGATGAAGATGTTGCAACAGCTACGTCAGTTTTCAGGTCAGCTGATGCATAAGTTGGAACCGCTAATTTAGCATCATCTTTGATGATTACAAAGTTATATGTATCATTTCTGCCTGTTATTGAAAGTTCAAAAGTAAGACCTCCCGCTGCTTTATCAAGAAAACTAATCGAATTCATAAACTCGATTTTGTATGCTTTGATATACTCTAAATCCTCTTCTGCATACTTTTTATTTCTTTCCCACATTGCAAGTCCTTCTGTGTTATTTGGATCATTCTTTTTAATGCTTTCAATTTGTGCAATGCATTCATCGAGAAAGGCTTTAGCATTCTGAATATTTTTATCCAAAGACTCTTCCCACTCAGCTTTGTATGATTCGATTGAAATATCCTCAGCCTTTTTTATATCAACTTTTCCACTTCCAATATAATTGTTGATTCTTGCCTTTGCTGCTGCTATGAGTGCTTCTTCTGAATCACCTGTATTTGCAGGAACATAAATAACATGGTTACCTCTTGCTCCTAATTGATCCGAAAGATAATAAACTGTGTCACCATACCCAAAGAACGCAGTTCCAACTCTTGCTGTAATGAATGTATCGTCATCTCCTGCTCCAGGAATAACATCCATGAACATATTAGTATTGCTTAGAAGTTTCTTTAACTCTCCCGAAAAATTTGCTAAAGGATCAGCGTAAGGGACAAAAAAGTCCGGATTCTCATAGACAGTTGAATCAAAATTTATAAAGTAGTTTATTAATTCCAAATCTGATACTTCAAACCAAGATTTATCCGCAGGGAACTTATCAGTAAATTTCTTCACATCAGAAGCTATTTGCGAATCATATTCATATTTCACAGGCACTTCCTTCTTCTCGCTGTTATAACCTATTATTACAGAAGTAAGAGATGTAATATGATGGACCTCGGGATCATAATAATCCGAGTCAGAATCAGTAACTGGACTAAAATAGAATCCCTTATCGTACAGTTCCGGATAAAAATATTGCATACCTCCCCAACATAGTAAAGCCATTGCGTCTTCATTTGCAGGTTTAACGCATTTTAGCACTAATTTGCCATCTTTATCCAACACTTTATCTAGCATAGCCTGAAACTCAGTGGTGACACCGTCATCATTTACTTCTGCCATAGCTACCGTCGGTATCATGGTGAACACCATCATTAGTGCCATCAAAACTAGCAAAAACTTCTTTAACATTTCGACACCTCCTAGTGCATTTCAATTTTGCATTTTAACTCGCATTAAACTTTGTATCAAAATCCGTACATACTCTTGCGCAAATTATACACCTTCCTGCAGAAATGTGTCAATATTGTGAAGAAAAATAGAGACACTTTTGAAGAAAAAAAGGAGACACTTTTTAGATGTCTCCTATCATGCATTATGCTATTGTGCTGTTACCTTGCAGCCCTGGTCGCAAAGCTGAATCCAGGTTGTGCCCGGTGTGAGCTGGAATTCGTTGCCTTCACTGTCAACAAAAACTGTTCTGGAATCAAGGTCTGCTCTCGACCATGTTCCTTCAATAACTTCGCCTGCTGTGTACAGTGTTGCACTGCCGCCTTCACACATATTAATCTGCAGACGTCCCTTGGCATCGGTAACCTTGCTTGTTACTCTCTGAACCAGGATGTTTGAAGTTGTAATGGACTCCCCTGTTTCCTTGTCGATGTACTTGTTGCCGTAGCGAGTTCTTGTGTAAAGGTTTGTCTCCTCGTCATATGTATATTCGCAGCCTGAATTGCCGTAGCGGATTGTGATGCTTGATGCTTTTACTACGTTTTCTTCCTGGCTTTCCTCGTCCTTGGCATCCTTGTCTTTAGAATCCTTATCCTTGGTATCTTCATCCTCGTCCTCAACCTTTGCCTCGCGGAACTGGAAAGGCTTTATTTCAAGCTTTTCGTCCCACCAGCCTCTGCTTTCGATTTCGCCCTTCACATCTTCCCAGTTTATGTAGGAATTGTGAGGTGCTGTCTTGTCAGAAACTCTGTAGAAAGGCAGCCCGGAATTCATTGCATTAATATACGGAATAACATTGCTCATTAAGTATGATTTTGCCTCAGGGCTCCATCCGTGAGCCAGGAACACAGCCTTGTACTCTCTTGCAATATCAACGAAATACGGTCTTGTACTTCTGATTGGACCAAAGCTTTCAGGGAACTGAGTGTAAAAAATCGCCTGAAGTCTTGTCTGGCTTCCTTCAACAGGTACTTCGTATATTATATCTGCCTTACTTAGCCATGACTGCGGGATTGCATCACCAACATTGTCTATGGAAACCTGCAGCGGTCTTGGTGTCTCAACAGGTTCCTCAGTCTGAATGCCTGTCAGAGGATTTGTGTACATGACCTTTTCTTCAGGCTCTTTTTTCTTAGAGCATCCTGTCATTACTGTGGTTATGGCTAAACACATTGCAACGGTCAGTGCTAAAACTTTAATACTCTTCTTTTTCATGAAAACTTCCTTTCTCCAAATACCCTCGTACAATATATTATAGCACAAAAGGTGGCCTTATGACCACCAATCGAAAAAAGTATGGTAATTTTTATCCTTCCCTTACAAATTATCAAACATATCTCTGGCATAAAGTTGGATATCTCTAGGAGAATTCATACCATATCGTATTTTTATTTTAGTAAAATATTCTCCAATTAAATCTTTATCGATTACCTTATTTGAAGGTGCTCCATCAGGAAGTTCTCCTCTAGTGACAAGCCATGGGGCTTCA
>JAQXRN010000063.1 GCA_029218545.1 Bacillota bacterium
CGTTCGTAAACTTGGAATAATCCTAAAACTTCTTTGACTTTATTAAAGAATTGGCCACGGCCTCTCCTAAGATGTGGACGTGTTTTTTTGTTGGTTGCTGGTTATAATCTTGTCGAGCTCACCTAAGTTCAATCTGTAGTATTTCCGATGACCTTCTGTTTGGATGTCCAATAGAGCTTCCGGGGAAATTTCTTTTAATCTCCCTGCAAGTGTATTTCTTGAGATTTCCAGCATAGAACACAGTTCCTCTGTGGTAATCCCCTGGGAACTAAAGAGACTTGCCTGGATCAAGAGGTCATAGACATGGAGCATCTTGCCATTGGAATCCAAGGCGAAGGCGGTTTTGCATTCTCGTAAATAGTAAGCATAGCGGTCCCGGCGTTTCATGAGGGCGGAAACCAGCTGCTCCATGGACCTGGCAACCAGCCGTAAAAAAGTCAGGAGAAAGGGAGTCAAATCCCCGCGGTTGCGTGGGTTGTTACATACCCGAAATGCTTTGTAGTAATCACCGATCGATTCTTTAATCGTATAAGATAGACGGTAACCAGAGAGAGGGTCCAGTTCCCGGGAAAGAAGATAGCTGCTGATGAAACGGGACGTCCTGCCATTTCCATCATAGAAGGGGTGAATATACCCAAACAGATAATGGAAGATGGCGATCCGGAACAGGATTTGGATCTCTTGATGATTTAAGAAATCCAGAGCTTTCTCCATGGAAGAGATAATGCGGCGCTCGGGGTAAAGACCACGATGGATTTCTTTTTCTGTTTTCGAGTAGACAATGACCGCTTCCTTGCGAAAAATTTCACCATCGGGAAGATTCCCAGAATCGTCTTCCTGAACTTCCCTTAAAACCAATTCGTCGTAAATATTACGCACATCCTGAGGCGTTCTCAATGGAAGTTCATCATAGGTCTGCAGCATATTGTATTTCTGCACGAGGCCATAGAAACGCTTGTTTCGATCCTCTTTCCGAAGAGATTCCAGAACATCTTCGATTTCTTTTCGTGTACTATAGACGCCCTCAATATCGTTCGTTAAAAGGATCTCTTCGATGAGGGCGCTGTTCGTGAACTGCTGAATTGCAACACCAGGCAACAGGCTTCGGAGGTTAGACACAGATTTATCTGCTTTGTAAATAGCTCCGACGAGAGAGACAACCTCAGGTATTACCAGAAAAAAAGCAGGATGCTCACCAATATTGAAATCAAGATGAATTGCACTGTCACTAGAGAATCGATTTTTGTAAACCGCTTCGTAGTTGTTCTGCTCGGAATAGGAAAGCTTTTCCAGGAAAATGTAACTCAAAAAAACACCTCCTTTGCAAAAGTCAATAGATTTATAGTTTTTATATTCTCAAAAAAGTTGATTTTTGAGAACCAAAGTCTAGTTTAGATGACTGTGTGTGAAAAAACAAGACTATTTTGTATAAAACAAAAAGGGCAGTTTGCCCGGTCAAAGATAACTGCCCTTATGAGCCGTCCTTGGTGCGCCAACATCGGGGGCGGTTTCTGTTTTTTTAATCATGCCCTGATCCCGCATCCGGCCTCTGGAGAGACGGTCCAGATCCATGCACAGGACGGCGTCATAGTCTCCGTTTTCTACGTCCCGGAGCAGCCGCAGCATTTCCGGGCGGGCATAGAGGGATTCGCCGGAGACAACCTCATAATAGGTCTCGATGATATGGATGTTGTTTCGGGCGGAAAAATCGGCCAGGGCCTTGCGATGCTTGGCCAGGATTTCTTCGGTTTCCATGCCTTCTTCCATGCGGCTTTTGCGGAGATATTGGGCTGCGTCCATGGATGTCACCTCTTAGAGGGCAATGTATTTGCATGTTAGTTCAATCATGCCTTTGATTCATAGAAGGGGGCCTTCGGCAGCATGTATGCAAACCATCAATATGCTCCGATAAGTTGTCTTTAATAGGATTCCACATGGGGTCTAAAATAAAGTCGATTCCCTCTCTACGAGCAAGCTTTGCGGCAGGAACAAAGTCGCTATCACCGGAAATCAAGATGATTTGGTCAACTTGGTGCTTGTAAGCCATAGAAGCGATATCCAAGCCGATTTTCATATCTACTCCCTTTTGATCTAAATCAAGCTCAAAATCCATCTCTGTGAGATCATCTATGCTTTTCGTTTTTGCGCAGAGCTTTTTTGTTACGTCATACCGGATGGAAAAATGGGCTTGCTCGTCGGCTAAAACGCCCATTCTTAATGCGACTTTTCGTTTCTTCTTCAAACAATCTAAAAACTTAGTCATCCAAGTGTGTAATTCGCTTTTTCCAAAATCGATTTGCTGTTTTAGCAAGGGGTGATACAATTTCTTAGAGATAGGAGGACAATCGTAATAAAAAATTCTGTACAAGTCTCGTTTTTCTGAGGGGTCCGCAGTCAAATGACGCGTACAGTACATAATCATTTCATCCGCTCTTTCTTCGGCGGTTTTATTTCCGAAGAGGATTTGAGCTCTTCGCCGATAAAAACCACCATCAATAAGAATTGCTGTTCTTCTATTCATATCTGTATCTCTCTTTCAACGAAAAACAAAAAGCCCTTGGGGTCGGCACTTCCCCTATGCGGGGAGGCTTACTGCCAAGGGCATATTAGCGTGCAATTAATTACACTACCATATTATGCGCATTGAGCAGAAAAATCAATCGTTAAAATTTAGTATATTTGGAGGGGAAAATGCTTTTTTTGGACTCTTTGAACAATTGTCCAGGTTTGTTTCCATCCACACCCCATGCATCCAAAGTGTCGGCGCACAGGTTTTTATGTCGTTCTTATTGATATGCCTCGTCTGTAATTACGTAAATGTAAGAAATTGTTCCATCTCCGTTGCAATCCGAGAAATCCGGTGATTGCATTGATTGTAGTTTCCAGGCTTCCGTCCATTCACTTGTTAAGCCTGTGTCCAATTTGGGCACATCAATATTTGCTCGGAGCTCCACGACCCGGCCTAAGGTGTGGACGCGGTATTTTTTACTCGCGAACCTCCGGCGCGATCGTATTCATGATCTTGCAAAGGTCTTTTTCATAACGATTCAATCTTTTGATTTGCAAATCTGTCAGTTTGTCCTTATTCTCAAGATAGCAAGATTTGAATTTTTCTATGTGATTACCAATAGCCCGTCTGGTTTTTAATTTTTGGATGGCATTCCGCTCTTTTTCATACTGCGCCTTCATCAATTCTGAGATCGTTCTTTCAAAGTTTGATTCAAGATACTCAGATGCAGAGCCGAACAATATTTTTGCATTTGGGGCGTCAATGTCGAAGGCATGGACCAGAATATCTCTGACATGGGAATACAGATCAAAAACATCAAGTGCTGTTTTCAAGCTGTTTCGTTTGTTTATCAATTCTGTGACTTGCTCGTATTCCTGGCCAAGGCTTTCTTTGGCGCGCAGCATTTCCCCAGCCTTAACGAAAAGATTCTTCGTGCAGCGGACATCATCCATCGCACGATGCGTTTGTTTATGGTCAGCAAGCCCAAGAATTGGAATCAAGCGGGACAATTTGTAGGTCCCTAAGTAAGGCCACGCCTTTTTTGCCATCATGATCGTATCAATGTGTCGTATCCCTCTTGATAACCCTGAGACAGAAAATGCTTCCCGAAGGAAATTTACATCAAACCTTGAATTGTGAGCAACCATAGGAAGATCGCCAATAAATTCTTCAAACTCTTTTGCCATTTCTTCATACGGCTTCCCATCTGTTAGTTGATCGGATGTAATGCCAGTTAACTCAGTAATCTTAGGAGATAATTTTCTCAGCTTTTTCCCAGGATCAACAAGAGTCTGATATTCGGCAACTTCCTCTCCGCCTATAACTTTTAGCGCTGCAATCTCGATAATCCGATCCGCACTTGAATCTAATCCAGTGGTTTCTACGTCAAATACCACATAATCTGAAGGTGTCATTTCAGCATAGTCAGTGATTTGACATTCGAAGCTATTTCCTCGTTTTGGTGTGCCTTTCTTAAATAGATCCGAGAAGCCCATCAAATAGTCACCTCAATCTCTTTATCTGTGCCCAAGTTGGGCACGCCAATACCACCAATCAATTGAATTACTCAATCCCGGCAAGAGTATCGTCTACAACATCCCAGAAATCGGTTTCATTTACGATGATAATGTGTGCACCAGCTTTTCTCAGATTGACAGCCTCCTCAATTTTTCTGCCGTAGCAGGCATAGGCCCAGCAAGGGTTTCCACCGTTTCCGACAATCAGATAATCCGTCTTTTTGGAAACGCTGCTCCGACAGACGCCGCCAAGCTGGGTGATGATATCGGCAATCTCTTTACGGGTTGCACGATGAGATTCACCTGTAAAGCAGAAAGTATGTCCGTCGATTTTGATTTCGGGGCAAATAGCGCAGATACCATCAACAGAGTATTTTTTTCTGAGGTCGACGAAGTTCTGTTCCTGCAGATTAAGGGAATCTTTGAACTCAACCAGGTTGCTGAAGAAGGCGAGAAGGGTTTCGCGCTCGGTATCTTCGATTTTTTTGTCTGCAAGGATCGTGTTCAGCAAGCTATTGATTTCATCGTAAGGGTAGGTGCCAGCCAGAAAATCATTGGCATTGATCCATGATTCAATGGCAGAGATCTCTTTGTCTCCCAACTCTCCGTCTGCCATGACTCCGTGAATCATTCCTGTGAGGAACTGGATAGAAGAAGTGACTGCGTTGTAATAGGAGGCGTTGTCA
>JAQXRN010000064.1 GCA_029218545.1 Bacillota bacterium
GTTAGTCATGGAAGGCTATGTGGCAGGTATGCCGGTTGAGGAAGAATTTCTTGATGCTACAACAACACTGTACATACAGCAGCATGCAAGGATTTTATATGACAGCATTCATCTGGTTCTTACTTCCAAGAACGAAGAAACAAGGAAATCAAGATATGCCTTAGCGCAGAAGCAGTTTGCTGCTTTAGTTAAGGTAAAAAAGTATGCCAGTAAAGAGCAGAGGATTGGACTGAATCAGGCCTTGAATGACTTTCTATACATGGAAGATATGTATAGGCATCCGGATAGAATTCCTGAGATTCAGCGTAAGGCCAACAAACGTCAGATGAAGCAAGATTTCTGGAACGTATATGGTCAGGGAGAAGCGCTTGACATCTTTTCAGGTAAGAAAAAATAGTACAGGAGACAACTAATTTGAAGAGTGTAATTGTAACAGCGTCAGTACACCAGGGAAATACCAGAAAGGTGGTAGATGCAATAGCAAATGAATTTGAGGTAGATGTGATTGATGATCCGGTGTATATGGATTTAACCTTCATCAGTCGATTATCAATTTTGCATCAGTTAATTTACCTGTAAATAAGAAGATATTTTTACTTACTACAAGTGCAATGAAGGACTTTTCACAGTCTTTTATGCAAGCTTTTGAGGCAGAAGTGATATAAGGATTTTGAATGAATCAAGGCTAATAGTTGTTTTGATGCATTTTTTAGTGCGAAGAAAGGGTACATGAATGGCGTATAAACCAGAACTATGGGCAGAAGCCAAGAAGAAATGCCGTCTAAACGATGAAGATATAAAGATGGCAAAAGAACTAGGGCTGAATCCCAAGAGTCTTATCAAAAATATTCCGAATAAAAATGAACAGTGGAAGGCTCCTGTTAAGGACTGGATCAGGGACATGTATGAGGATAGATTCCACAAATCAAGCAAGAAGAAACCGGATGAGACTGATATTTTTCTATGATGATTTGTGCTGATAGCATTGGCTAAATATTATTGAGTTCGGTGGAATTATCGACTGGACGGAAGATGTGGAGAAATAGATGAAGATTCGATGTGTAGTTGAGCGAATTACATATCAGAATCCGGAGAATGGATATACCATTCTAAAGTGTCGCGTGAAGGATTACGTGGATCTTGTGCCGGTAATAGGGAACCTGCTTGATGTAAACGTGGGTTCCGTTCTTTTAGTGGAAGGAAACTGGAAGGTTGACTCCAAATACGGCAGACAGTTCGTGGCAGAAAGCTGGGAAGAGACTTTACCGGCCACTGTCTATGGAATGGAAAAGTACTTGGGCTCAGGCCTTATCAAAGGTGTTGGACCTAAGTTTGCAAAACGTATTGTGCAGAAATTTGGCGTAGATACATTTACGATTATTGAAGATAACGTGCAGCTACTTATTGAAGTAGAGGGAATTGGAAACAAGCGCGTGCAGATGATTGCTGAGTCCTGGGAGAGGCAGAAAGAAGTCAAAAATGTCATGCTTTTTCTTCAGGATAATGGTGTAAGCACTTCTTTTGCAGCAAAAATCTATAAACAGTATGGCAATGAGAGTATTCCGGTCGTGAAGGAGAATCCTTACCGACTGGCTGATGATATCTGGGGAATTGGATTTAAGACTGCAGATCAGATAGCAGCGAAGCTTGGATTTGAGAAAAATTCCTTTGTAAGACTTCGAAGTGGAATCATGTATACATTGTCAGAGCTTAGCAATGACGGGCATGTGTATGCTGAAAAGAACCAGCTGATAAAGGCTGCTTCAGAGCTTTTGGAAGCGGAAGAATCCTATATCGTCATGACCTTGGATGAGATGCTTCAGAAAGAGGATTTGATTCAGGAGAAATCCATTGTCAAACTGGATGAGAACAAGGAACCGATAGAAGCCATTTATCTTCCACCATTTTATTATGCGGAGATTGGCGTTGCCAGCAAGATGAAAAAGCTTGTAACCACACCAGGCACGGACAGATTGTGGACAGGACTCATGAAAGCCAGGGCAGAAAGTGGAAAAGATGACCTGTCTGTTGATGTGGGAGCCATAGAGAAGAAGGTTGGCATGACCTATGATGATGTGCAGCGTGATGCTATAAGACTTGCTGCTACAGCAAAGGTAATGGTGCTTACAGGTGGTCCAGGAACCGGAAAGACCACCACAACACATGGAATTATCTCTGCTTACAGAGCTTATGGGCTTAGAATTCTTTTGGCGGCTCCTACAGGAAGAGCCGCAAAGCGAATGACTGAAGCAACCGGATTGGAAGCAAAGACTATACATAGATTGCTTGAATGTAAGCCTCCGGAAGGATATCAGAAAAATGAGGAGAATCCTCTTGAGGGAGATGTGCTTATCGTGGATGAGTGTTCCATGATAGACATAGTTCTTATGAATTCTCTGCTTAAGGCAATTCCTCAGAATATGAGATTAATCCTGGTAGGAGATATAGATCAGCTGCCATCAGTAGGAGCTGGAAATGTGCTTAGAGATATCATTGATTCGGGAAGTTTTCCGGTAGTGAGGCTGACAAGAATCTTCAGACAGGCCCAGACCAGCAGAATTATCATGAATGCACACAGAATAAATGAAGGTAAGAATCCTGATATTTCGAATGGAAAGGATGCAGATTTCTTTTTCATGGAAAATGAGGATGCCGAGGCTGTGGTGCCTCAGATTGTAGATCTGGTAAAGACAAAGCTGCCTAATTATTATCATGTGGATCCAAAGCAGATACAGGTGCTGACACCTATGCAAAGAGGTGTGGTTGGAGCTACAAACCTAAACCTTGCACTTCAAGAAGCGCTTAATCCAACAGAGCAGGAAATCTTCATGCGAGGCCGTGGCGCAGTAATGATGCCAAAGGATACACTTCGCAGAAGTGGTTTTGCTTTTCGTGCAGATGATAAGGTCATGCAGATAAAAAACAACTATGACAAAGAGGTCTTTAATGGAGACATTGGAATCATAGAATCGGTTGATGCAGAAGACCGCACCTTGAAAGTGAATTTTGATAACAGAGTAGTTGAGTATGACGTGACAGAGCTTGATGAGATTGTTCATGCATATGCTACGACTATACATAAATCGCAAGGATCGGAGTATCCGATTGTAGTAATGCCGATACTGATGAATCATTATGTGATGCTGCAGAGAAATCTGATTTATACCGGTATCACCAGAGCAAAGAAGATTCTTGTTATGGTCGGCACCAAGAAGGCATTAAGCTATGCCATAAGAAATGTAACAGTAATGAAGAGAAATACACTGCTGAAGGAGAGACTGTTTGATCCTTATTTGCAGAAAGAGGAAGGATAGGGTATGCAGGAATTAGGATTTACGGAAGCAGATTGGAAACTGTTTCGCAAGAGACTTCCAAAGTGGCAGGAACGATATATGGAAAAGCTGATTGAAGAATACAAGGTATATTTATCTTCAGATGAGCCTGCGTCTTCAAAGTTCTGGGGAATGGAAAAGAAGATTAAGAATGACAAGAGAAAGACAGGAGTTTTAGCTGAAGGAATCAGCAGATCCAACATGAAATTCCTGATGATGGATCTGATAAATGAGGGAGCAATTACTCCTGAGGATTTTGATGGATTCAGTGAGGATTTTAGAGACCAGTTGTTGTTCTACTGTGAGAGAATGAAAGCTAATTAGTGGCTGTAGGGGGATGCTATGTCTGGAAAGAATCATAAAATGGTTGATGGAAAACTTCTGCAGACGGATAAGAAGTATAACGCTTTGAAAATGAGGCAAAAAGAAAAGATAGGAACCTGGCTTAACGAGGAGATTACTCTGTATTATCGTGATCATGGTAACTGGCCTACAAGAGAGCATGAGTTCCAGACTGTTCTTGATAAGTTGTATGAAAAGATTGAAGCTGCGGAGATATGGATTCCCTATTCTGAGATTCATAAGCGATTTATGGGGAAGCGCAATAGCCGAATAAATAAGGTGCAGAGTGCGTTAGCGAAAGCTGAGAAGCATTCTGACAACGAATCTGCCAATACAGAGAGCAAGTCACTGACAATAAATCTTTACTATACAGGCACAAATGGTAGCGCCAAGGCATTTGCAGAAGAGATGGTATCATCAGGTCTTGTAGACAGAATTAGAGCAGAGGAAGGGAATCTTAGGTATGAGTATTTCTTTCCAATGGATGACCCTGAGACAGTGCTTTTAATTGACAAGTGGGCAGACGAGCATGCACTAGCTATTCATCATAAAAGTCCAATGATGAATGAGATTAAGAAGCTAAGGGATAAGTATCAGGTGACACTAAGAGTTGAGCGCTACTGTGATGAAGGATCCCTTTAATGAAGATGTTAAGGTTGTTATAAAAGATGGGAAACTATTTTATTTGATTGCATGATAACTGGTGTGGATACAATATGAGAATTGATGAACATATGTTGGCGGATTTGCCAGCTTGGATGGAAAAAAGAGATGATATACCTAAAGGATGGCTGTACATAGGAGACGAAAAAGAAAGATATCTGTTAGGACAGCCAGGTAAGTACAATCTGTTAGTCTTTGGAGTGAATCCAAGTACTGCTTCTCCGGGAGAATGTAATCTGGATCCAACGATTCATAAAGTGAGAAAGGTTGCAGAAAAAGAAGGATTTGATGGCTGGATAATGGCTAATCTTTATCCATTGAGGGAAACTAATCCGGATAAATTGCCAGATAAAGCAGATAAGAAGCTTGTGGATAATAATTTGAAGGTTATTTCAGCAATCGAGAAAAACTATACGATTGGGAAGGTTTGGGCTGCGTGGGGAAATATCATCGATACGCAGTTCTATCTTGGAGATAATCTATATGACATTCAGGAATCCATAACTGATGCAGAGTGGTATTACAGAGGAAAACTGACAAAGGACGGTAATCCTCGTCATCCACTTTACTTAAAATTAGAAGAAGAATTTAATTGGTTTGCAGTTGGAGATTATGCTGCAGAATGGCGATATAGTGACCCGAATCCGCGATTTTAGCAGGTATTTTTAAGGGACACGTCCGGATTTATACTTATCTTGTAAATGAGAGATGTATTGATTGCAGGAGGTGCCCTTATGTTTTTTGATGACGATGAAATGAAGATAGCAGAGGACTTGGCATGGAAAATGCTTGATGGTTGGAA
>JAQXRN010000065.1 GCA_029218545.1 Bacillota bacterium
ATACTGACAAGAAGAGAGAAGAAATCCTCTTTCTTTTTGCCAGTTTCTTTACTTTTCGGCTTTAATTTCGGATTTTGAACAAATCCAAAAGAAAAAGCCCTTCGAATTGTCAAATCCGAAAGACTTTGTCTACGCTTTGAGGGCATATCGTGAGATATGCCCTTTCAAAAGGCTATATAAGCAGCATTATTTAAATTTTACAGCTGTTCCGTAAACCACTACTTCCGCTGCGCTTTGCATCATAGAAGCAGAACCGTATCTGATATTGATAACGGCATCAGCACCAAGTTCTTCAGCTTCATCGACCATGCGTTTAGTTGCAAGCTGTCTGGATTCATTTAACATTTCAGTGTAGGCAGTAAGCTCTCCGCCCACCAGTGTTTTCATACCGGACATGAAGTCCTTTCCGAAATTCTTTGTCTGAACGGTGGTTCCTTTGACGATTCCTAAAGCTTCAATTTCCTTTCCTGGTACATAGTTTAAAGTAAGTAATAACATGGTAAACCTCCTTAATATTTTTTAGCCTTTTCAATTTCGTTTTTGTCAATTTCTTTCAATCTCTGGAAAAGCGATATTAACACTCCTACAACCACTAACGCCTCTACAACGATATAAACCAGTAGAATACCTGAGGCGACTTTTTCCTCAAGACCTATGAAAAGTAAAATGAACAAGCCTATTAGAAGCGAAAGAAAAATTACTATTACCCCGGCGGCAATTATTGCGCCTCGTTTGCGTTTAGAATTCTCTTGCATCTTCAATCTCTCCTTTCTGTATTTCACCTATCCTTTGTATCAAAGCATATAAAACGCCAAAGATTACGGCGAGCATAACAGCAGCCAGAGTTATGATAAACCAAAGTGGTGGGGACTCCTCCGGCGTAGTTTTATATGCCCAGACAATGAGTGCCAGCATGGCAGAAACAAATAATACTGTAATGAAGGATGCGAAAAAAGCCCCTGCATATCTTCCAACTTTTACATCATTTTTATGTATATTCTTAAAAGATGTGCCGGCGTGCTCCATCTCGTCCATTATTTTGAGGAAATGGTTTGCATCAAGGTTATCTAAAAGAATATCCGAATTTTTCATGCTGGTGCAAAGCTCAATGGCATTTTCAAGGTTGGATTGTTTGCGCCTTAGAGAAACCAGGTGCCGGTTAATGCAATCGGAAACTGTTGAATTACCTGCCTGCATATTTCTTATTTCATCGATAGGAACGCCCAGTTTGCGGAAAAGCTTAATCTGTTCTAAAAGTTTTATATCTTCGTCTGAATATGAACGGTATCCATTATCCGCATTTCTTGTGGGAGATAACAATCCCTGATCCTCATAAAAGCGAATATTCTTTTTGGAAATGCCGATTAAGTTTTCAACTTCATTTATTTTCATGAAAATACCCCCTTCGGTTATTTGTATTGTATACCTTCCACAAGGGGGAAGGTCAAGGATTTTATTAAAAAAATTTTGTCAAGTGCTTTTTTGAAAAAATCGAAAAATATTCCATTTTATGCTTGATTATTTGACAGGTATATAATATAATATTAGACTGCCACACAAAGTAATTTGTTAAGAATATAAGGAGTGATAAAGATGCCAAGACCTATAAAAGTAGGTAGAAAAGAACGTATGACTTACGCTAAAATCAACGAAGTCTGCGAAATGCCTAACCTTATTCAGATCCAGACGGATTCATACAACTGGTTTATCGAAGAAGGCCTTAGAGAAGTATTTGAGGATATTTCTCCAATCAAGGACTATGCAGATAACTTGGTTTTAGAGTTTATTGACTATTCCCTCACTGATGCTCCAAAGTATGAGCAGGAAGAGTGTAAGGAACGTGATGTCACATACGCTGCTCCACTTAAAGTAAGAGTAAGACTGATTAACAAAGAAACCGGAGAAGTCAAAGAGCAGGAAGTATTTATGGGGGATTTTCCTCTGATGACAGAACAGGGTACATTCATTTACAACGGTGCAGAGAGAGTAATCGTAACTCAGCTGGTTCGTTCTCCTGGACCATATTATGATGTAACTTATGACAAATCAAACAATAAGCTGTTTTCAACTACCATCATACCTAACAGAGGTGCATGGCTGGAATATGAAACAGACTCAAATGAAATCATTTCCGTAAGAGTAGACCGTACAAGAAAGCAGCCGGTTACAACTTTATTGAGAGCTTTAGGCTTTGGAAGTGACCAGGAAATCTTAGATATTTTTGGCGATGATCCAAGACTAAAAAAGACTCTTGAAAAGGATACAGCAGCTAATCATGAAGAAGGTCTTAAAGAAATATACAAGAAGCTCAGACCTACTGAACCACCTACAGTGGAAAGTGCACGTGCATTGCTGAATTCATTATTCTTTGATCCTAAGCGCTACGACTTGGCTAAGGTTGGTAGATATAAGTACAACAAAAAGTTATGCTTATCCAACAGAATCTCAGGCGTAATTGCAGCTGAAGATGTATTCAATCCTGAAACAGGAGAAATTTTGGCTGAAAAAGGACAGAAGATTACAAGAGAACTGGCAAAGGCAATAGAAAACGCAGGCGTTCAGTTTGTTTATGCTTACGGTTTAGATAAGGATAAAGAAGACCAAGTAACTAAGGTTATTGGCAACAACTTTGTAGACCTTGAGGCTCATGTAGATTTTGATACTACTCAGCTTAAGGTGGCTGACAAGGTGTTTTATCCGGTCCTAAAAGAAATTCTTGAAGCAGCAAATGACGAAGAAGAATTAAAGGAAATGCTTGTTGATAGAAGGAACGATCTATCACCTAAGCACATTATTATAGAAGATATCATAGCTTCCATCAGCTATATTCTAAACTTAAATTATGGCATCGGCTCAGTTGATGATATTGACCATTTAGGCAACAGAAGATTAAGAACTGTAGGGGAATTGTTACAAAATCAGTTCAGAATCGGTCTTGCAAGAATGGAAAGAGTAGTTAAAGAAAGAATGACTATTCAGGATATTGATGTTACTACGCCACAGGCTCTTATGAACATCAGACCTGTTACTGCGGCTATTAAAGAATTCTTTGGTAGCTCCCAGCTGTCACAGTTTATGGACCAGAATAACCCGCTTTCCGAACTGACTCACAAGAGAAGACTTTCTGCGTTGGGTCCGGGCGGTCTTTCAAGAGAAAGAGCTGGCTTCGAAGTAAGAGACGTACATTATTCTCACTATGGAAGAATGTGTCCTATTGAAACTCCAGAAGGTCCTAATATCGGGCTTATCGGTTCACTGACAACCTATGGTATTATTAATCAGTATGGCTTCATTGAAACACCATACAGATTGGTTGATAAGGCTACAGGCGTTGTTACTGATGAAATCCACTATTTAACAGCAGACGAAGAAGAAATGATGATCGTTGCGCAGGCTAATGAACCGTTAGACAGCGAGGGTCGCTTTGTCAATGCGAAAGTTGCATCAAGAGGAGAGCATGGTGAAATCGCACTTGTAGCCAGAGAACAGATTGACTACATGGACGTATCTCCAAAGCAGGTAGTTTCAGTTGCTACAGCCATGATTCCTTTCCTTGAAAACGACGACGCCAACCGTGCACTGATGGGTTCCAACATGCAGCGTCAGGCAGTTCCGTTACTGGTTACAGAAGCACCGGTTGTTGGTACAGGTATGGAATACAAAGCCGCAAGAGACTCCGGAGTAGTTATTCTGGCTAAAAACAGCGGTACAGTTGAATTCGTTGGTGCAGACAGAATAGTTATCAGAAGAGATGACAACAACGAAAAAGACGAATATAAATTATTAAAGTTCAAGAGATCCAACCAGGGAACATGCATTAATCAGCGCCCAATAGTAAACCACGGTGAACACATTGAGGCTGGAGAAGTAATTGCAGATGGTCCTTCAACAGATCTCGGAGAAATTGCTCTTGGTAAAAACCTTCTTATCGGTTTTATGACATGGGAAGGTTACAACTACGAGGACGCTATCATTCTGAATGAGAGACTTCTAATGGATGACGTTCTTACTTCACTTCATATTGAAGAATACGAAGCTGAAGCAAGAGATACAAAACTTGGACCTGAAGAAATTACAAGAGACATTCCTAACGTAGGTGAAGATGCACTTAAGGATCTGGATGAAGAAGGTATTATCAGAATAGGTGCAGAAGTAAATTCTTCAGATATTTTGGTAGGTAAGGTAACTCCTAAGGGTGAAACTGAGCTGACAGCTGAAGAAAGATTGCTTCGTGCTATCTTCGGAGAAAAGGCAAGAGAAGTTAGAGATACTTCCTTAAGAGTTCCTCACGGTGAAACCGGTATTGTAGTTGACGTTAAGGTGTTCTGCCGTGAAAACGGAGACGAACTTCCACCGGGAGTAAATAAATTAGTAAGATGCTACATCGCTACAAAGAGAAAAATCAATGTAGGTGACAAGATGGCCGGTCGTCACGGTAATAAGGGTGTTGTTTCAAGAATCCTTCCGGAAGAAGACATGCCATTCATGGATAATGGTCAGCCACTTCAGGTAATGTTAAACCCACTTGGCGTACCTTCCCGTATGAACGTAGGACAGGTATTAGAAGTGCACTTAGGTTTAGCTGCCAAAAAGAAAGGCTGGTACATTTCAACTCCTGTATTCGATGGAGCAAACGAATGGGATATCATGGAGCTTCTCGAAGAAGTAGGATATCCAAGAACCGGTAAGCTGTACTTAAGAGACGGCAGAACCGGAGAAACATTTGACAATCCTGTTACTGTGGGTTACATGTACATGCTAAAGCTTCACCACCTTGTAGATGATAAGATTCATGCAAGATCAACAGGTCCATACTCACTGGTTACTCAGCAGCCACTTGGTGGTAAGGCACAGTTCGGTGGACAGAGATTCGGTGAAATGGAAGTATGGGCATTAGAAGCTTATGGTGCAGCTTATACATTACAGGAAATCCTGACTGTTAAGTCTGACGACATTGTGGGTCGTGTGAAGACTTATGAAGCAATTGTCAAGGGCGAAAATATACCTACACCAGGAATTCCAGAGTCATTCAAGGTATTGATCAAAGAAATGCAGGCATTAGGACTTGATGTCAAAGTGCTTTCAGAAAATGATGAAGAAATCCAGATAAAGGATGCATCAGAATATGATGATGATGTACCAAGCATCGAAGGCATTATGGAAGTAGAAACTGAGCTTGGAAATGAAGAAGACATTTTTGATGAAGGTTTCACTGAAGAAGGCAATGAAGATGCAGAAACTGATGCGTATGAGGAAGACTCAGACGAAGATTACAACGGCGATTTCTAAATGAGTAATTAAAGAAAGGGGAGGGACTCCTTGAATAATACAAACAACGATTATGAAATTAATAACTTTGAATCCATACAGATCAACCTTGCGTCACCTGAAAAGATTCTAGAGTGGTCACATGGTGAAGTTACTAAGCCTGAGACAATCAACTATAGAACTCTCAAGCCTGAAAGGGATGGCCTTTTCTGCGAAAGAATTTTCGGACCTATGAAGGACTGGGAATGCCACTGCGGGAAATATAAGAGAATCAGATATAAAGGTATCGTATGCGATCGCTGCGGTGTAGAGGTTACAAAAGCAAAAGTTAGAAGAGAAAGGATGGGTCACATTAAGCTGGCCGCTCCTGTATCTCACATCTGGTACTTTAAAGGTATTCCTTCAAGAATGGGACTTTGCCTTGATATCACACCAAGAAACCTTGAAAAAGTTCTATACTTTGCCGCATACATTGTAACAGATCCAGGCGACACAGATCTCGGATACAAGGAACTGCTCACTGAACAGCAGTACAGAGAAAAGAAAGAGCAGTACGGTGACAGATTTAAGGCAGCAATGGGTGCAGAAGCAATCAAACAGCTTCTTTCAGACATTGATCTTGAAGCACTTGCAGTTGACTTAAGAGAAAAATTAAAGGATGCAAGCGGACAGAAGAAGATAAGAATCGTAAGAAGACTTGAAGTTATTGAAGCTTTGAGACTTTCCGGCAACAGACCGGAATGGATGATTATGGATGTAATTCCAGTAATTCCACCAGATATAAGACCTATGGTTCAGCTTGATGGTGGCAGATTCGCTACATCTGACTTAAATGACTTATATAGAAGAGTTATCAACAGAAATAACAGACTTAACAGACTTCTTGAACTAGGCGCTACTGACATTATTGTAAGAAACGAAAAGAGAATGCTTCAGGAAGCAGTTGACTCACTTATCGACAACGGTAGAAGAGGAAGAGCTGTTACCGGTCCTGGATCAAGACCTTTAAAGTCACTTTCAGACATGTTAAAGGGTAAGCAGGGTAGATTCAGACAGAACCTGCTTGGTAAGCGTGTAGACTACTCAGGACGTTCTGTAATCGTAGTTGGACCTGAACTTAAGTTCTCTCAGTGCGGTCTTCCTAAGAAGATGGCTCTTGAACTGTTCAAGCCTTTCATAATGAAGGAATTAGTTGAACAGGGATATGCACACAACATCAAGAGTGCAAAGAGAATGGTAGAGAAGGTAAGACCGGAAGTTTGGGATGTGCTTGAAGGCGTAATTAAAGAACATCCTGTAATGTTAAACCGTGCGCCTACACTTCACAGACTTGGTATTCAGGCCTTCGAACCGGTATTGGTAGAAGGTAAGGCAATAAAGCTTCATCCGTTAGTATGTACAGCGTTCAACGCTGACTTTGACGGTGACCAGATGGCCGTTCACGTACCGCTTTCAGTTGAAGCGCAGGCTGAAGCAAGATTCCTGATGCTTTCAGTAAACAATATTTTGGCACCAAAAGATGGTTCTCCAATCACAACTCCTACACAGGACATGATTCTTGGAAGTTACTATCTGACACACCCTGGTGTTGAAGAAAGAAACACATACGCTGAAGTAGGCGATGGAAAGATATTTACTGACCTTGACGAAATGCTTATGGCATATCAGACAGGAGTGGTAGGAATTCACGCAAAAGTTAAGGTTAGAATGTACAAAGATGCAGAAGATAAGAAGGGCGGTCTTGTAGAATCTACAGTTGGTCGTTTTATCTTCAACCAGGGAATTCCTCAGGATTTAGGTTTTGTTGACAGAACCGTTGATCCATACGGACTGGAAGTTGACTTCTTATGTGATAAGAAAAAACTTGGTGCAATCATTGATAAGTGCTATCGTACTCATGGAAATACAGGTACGGTAATCATGCTTGACTATATCAAGTCAATGGGTTACAAATACTCAACAAAGGGTGCGGTTACAATCAGTGTAAGCGACATGGAAATTCCTGATGCTAAGCAGGAAATCCTTGCAGCTGCAGAAGCAGAAGTTGATAAGTATGAAAAAGCATATAGAAGAGGTTTAATGTCAAACCAGGAAAGATATGAGCAGGTAATTAAAATCTGGACAAAAGCTACAGATGATGTTGCCGATGCACTTATGGACTCATTAGGCACATTAAACAACCTGTTTATCATGGCTAACTCTGGTGCCAGAGGTAGTAAGAACCAGATTAAACAGGTAGGCGGTATGCGTGGTCTGATGGCAAATGCTACAGGTAAGACTGTAGAAATTCCTATTAAATCAAACTTCCGTGAAGGCTTATCAATTCTGGAATACCTCATTTCATCAAATGGTGCAAGAAAGGGTCTTGCTGATACAGCTCTTCGTACAGCCGACTCAGGTTACCTGACAAGAAGACTTGTTGACGTTTCTCATAGCGTAATCGTTAGAGAATATGATTGCGGAACAGATGAGGGCGTTGAGGTAAGAGCATTTACAGATGGCAAGGAAGTTATTGAACCGTTAAAGCAGAGAATTGTTGGAAGAACAGCTCTTGTTGATATCGTAGATCCTCAGACAAATGAGGTGATTGTTGAACAGAACGAAGAAATTCTTGAAGCACAGGCAGACAGAATTGAAAAATGCGGCATAGAAAGCGTAGCAATCCGTTCTGTAATGACTTGCCACTCAAGAACAGGTATCTGTGCAAAGTGTTACGGCAGAAACCTTGCTTCCGGAGAAGAAGTTAATATCGGTGAAGCTGTTGGTATTACCGCAGCACAGTCAATCGGTGAACCAGGAACTCAGTTAACAATGAGAACCTTCCATACCGGTGGTGTAGCCGGCGGCGATATCACTCAGGGTCTTCCAAGAGTAGAAGAACTTTTCGAAGCAAGAAAACCGAAGGGTATTGCTGAAATATGCGAAGCCGATGGTGTTGTTCTTTCTATTGAGACAAGAAAGGATAACAAAACTGAAGTAAGAGTTCGCGGAAAAGAAGAAGATAGGGTATATGTAATACCTTATGGGGCAAGACTAAATGTTAAGGTTGGAGATGAGGTATTTGCCGGTGGACAGATTACGCGTGGTCCACTAAATCCACATGACATTTTAAGATTAAACGGTGTTGAAGGCGTTTATCAGTATCTGCTGAAGGAAGTGCAGAGAGTATATAAACAGCAGGGTGTAGATATCAACGACAAGCACGTTGAAGTTATCGTAAGCCAGATGCTGTCCAAATATAAGATTGAAGATGCAGGAGATACAGATTTACTTCCTGGAGGTTTATACGGAAAATTTGAAATTCAGGAAGCAAACGAAAAAGCAGTGGCAGAAGGCGGCGAGCCTTGCGTAGCTAACAGAATTCTTCTTGGTATCACAAAGGCTTCTCTGGCTACAAACTCATTCTTGTCAGCGGCATCATTCCAGGAAACTACAAGAGTTCTTACAGATGCAGCAATCAAGGGTAAGAATGACAAGCTTATCGGTCTTAAGGAAAACATCATGATTGGTAAGCTGATCCCTGCCGGCACAGGTATGAAGCGCTATAAGAACATCGAATTGGATTACGGTGTAAATGCTGAAATAATGGAAAACTTCGAAAGAGAGCAAGAACTTGCAGCAATGGCAGAACAAAAGGAAGAAGAAACTGTCATTGAAGACGTAATTGTTGAAGCAGAGCTGGCTGATGATCTTTTTGAAGATGATGACAATGAAACAGCAGAAACATCTGAAATAATTGAACTTGACTAATATTTTAGTTTGACACAAACAGTTGTTGTGTGATAAAATATCATTTGGTTTTAGACAGAATCAGGTCCGGACGGTATGTCCGGGCCGATTCGTGTGTAAAATATAAATTTAGAATTAACATTGAAAGAAAGGAGAAAAAGGATGCCTACTATTAATCAGTTAGTACGTGAAGGAAGAACTAGCACTGTTAAAAAGTCAACTGCTCCTGCACTTAACAAGGGTATGAACTCACTTAAGAGAGTTGCTACAGATACTCACTCACCTCAGAAGAGAGGCGTTTGCACATCTGTTAAGACTGTAACTCCTAAGAAGCCTAACTCAGCTCTTAGAAAAGTTGCCAGAGTACGTCTTACAAACGGTATTGAAGTAACTGCTTACATCCCTGGTATTGGACATAACTTACAGGAACACTCTGTAGTTCTTATCAGAGGCGGTAGAGTTAAGGACCTTCCAGGTGTTAGATACCACATCATCAGAGGTACACTTGATACAGCTGGAGTTAACAACAGACTTCAGGCTCGTTCCAAGTACGGTGCAAAGAAGCCTAAAGCTAAGAAATAATTGAAACATTAGAGTTTCAATGTACGGGAATTAGTAGAGCCCTTTTATATCCATATAATAGATATATTAAAGCGCTCGCGGCGACTTAGATGTTCGTCGAGTACCCCCGGCAATACTGGACGGTCGTTTTATGTGCATGGGCCGCTCAGAGTAATCTTTTCATCAGAGAAAAGGTGAAGAAATGCACGATAAAAAAGTTATAACAATTTGTGCAAAATCGCTTTGTACTAGATAAGACAGAATCAAAAGCGATTGGCAATGGAGGGAAGAGAAGTGTCAAGAAAAGGTAACACACCAAAGAGAGACGTACTTCCAGATCCGGTTTACGGAAGCGTGACTGTTGCTAAGTTAATCAACAGCATCATGTTAGACGGTAAGAAGGGCACAGCTCAGGCTATCGTTTACGGTGCTTTTGACAGAATCGCAGAACAGACAGGCGAAAATCCACTGGAAGTATTCGAAAAGGCTATGAACAACATCATGCCTGTTTTAGAAGTAAAAGCAAAGAGAATCGGTGGTGCGAACTACCAGGTTCCAGTAGAAGTAAGACCAGAAAGAAGACAGACTTTAGGTTTAAGATGGCTTACTAGATACACAAGAGCAAGAGGCGAAAGAACTATGGCCGAAAGACTTGCTAAAGAACTTATGGATGCAGCTAACAATACAGGTGCTTCCGTAAAGAAGAAAGAAGATACACACAAGATGGCAGAAGCGAACAAGGCGTTTGCACACTTCAGATGGTAATTTCATCAGAAGGTTTTTGCAATATGTGTTTACGATGGTAGAAGGGAGGAACAATAGATGCCAAGAAGTTTTCCATTAGAAAAAACTAGAAATATCGGTATCATGGCTCATATCGATGCCGGTAAGACAACTACAACAGAAAGAATTCTGTTCTACACTGGTAAGACTCACAAGATCGGTGAAACTCACGAAGGTTCTGCAACAATGGACTGGATGGAACAGGAACAGGAACGTGGTATTACTATTACCTCTGCCGCTACAACTGCACAGTGGAAAGATACAAGAATTAACATCATCGATACTCCGGGACACGTAGACTTTACAGTTGAAGTAGAAAGATCCCTAAGAGTACTTGATGGTTCCGTTACAGTACTTTGTGCTAAGGGTGGGGTAGAACCTCAGTCCGAAACAGTTTGGAGACAGGCTGACAAGTACGGAGTTCCAAGAATGATTTATGTAAACAAGATGGACATCATGGGTGCTAACTTCTTCAGAGTAGTAAACATGGTTAAGGATAGATTAAAGGCAAATGCTGTACCTATCCAGTTACCTATCGGTGCAGAAGAAACATTCGTTGGAATTATCGACTTAGTTACAATGAAGGCAGAGATTTATAAAGATGACCTTGGTAAGGAAATCGAAATTACAGATATTCCAGCAGATTTAACAGATTTAGCTCAGGAATGGAGAGAAAAGTTAGTTGAATCTGTATGCGAAACAGATGAAGAATTAATGATGATGTACCTTGAAGGTGAAGAACCAACAATGGAACAGATTAAGGCTGCAATCAGACAGGAAACAATTGCAGGCAGAATGGTTCCGGTAGTTTGCGGTTCCTCATACAAGAACAAGGGCGTTCAGATGATGTTAGACGCTGTTGTTGACTACATGCCATCACCATTAGATATCCCTGCAATCAAGGGTGTAAACCCTGAAACAGGTGAAGAAGACGAAAGACCTGCAGATGATAACGCACCTTTCTCAGCTTTAGCATTTAAGATTATGGCTGACCCATTTGTTGGTAAGTTAGCATTCTTCAGAGTATACTC
>JAQXRN010000066.1 GCA_029218545.1 Bacillota bacterium
CATCAGCAGTAGATACAGCTGTTGCACCAGCTGCAATTGCTGCATCAACGTCTTCTTTGAATTCTACAAGTCCGCCAGCCAATATATCCGTTGATACCTTTTGGGCAAACTCTTTTATTTTCTTACTTACAACGCCCGGCATGATTTCTACCACGTCAGGCTTTGCTATTCTAATTGATTCGACAGCTGTGTCCACAGAATGTGAGTCTACTATAAAAAATCTCTGAATAGTAATAAGGCCCATGTCCTTTGCAGGTCTTATCAGATTAGTTCTGGTTGTCAATATGCCGTTTACTCCCATATTTTTCAGGAATTCCAAGCCTGCCCTGTCTTTGCCGATTCCTTCGGCAAAATCCATATGAATAAATATCTTCTTCTCTGCTTTGTGCGCTTTATTTATATAGGATTCTATGGTCAATATGCTTGAATAAAGCAGAAAAATCACATCTACTTTTGATTTCAAAGCCAACTCAAAATCTTCCTTAGTTCTTACTGCTGCACAAACTCTTCTGTTACCAAATACAGACATTCTCACTTCTCCAGTCTTTATTTTTTACAGAAAGTACGAGTACAAATAAGATTTGCCTCTGTTCCTCCTATCCTTTCTATTATAATATCTCCAAGGTTTATTGGCAACATTAAGGTTTTTTCATTTATAATTTTCATTAAATCAAGGAGCATTTTTTTAGGAACAGGTCTGTCAGTTTTTACAGGAATCATCTGTCCATCAGATGACGCCATTATGGTTGTCAATGTCCTTTGAGCCGCAGTACATTCCATAACAGCGTATTTATGACCCCTTGGACAGCGGTTACCTACAGTCTCAGGCTCCTCACCTTCTGCAGAAGGCATAACCTTGACACTGCAACCTACCGGACAAACTGTACAAATTACCACGTTTTCTTCATCTGAAAGATGCTTTACGCCTTTCTTTTCGCTAAGAGGTTTTTTCTTTGTCCCTTCAGAATTCATCTCCTTGCCCATTGCATAGCAAGCAGCAGCACTTCCAGCTATTTCTCCTTCTTCAGAAACAAAATCCACCAGTTCATGGACCTTTACAACATTTCCACATGCAAAGATTCCGCTTACGCTGGTCTGTCTGTGGTCATCTACCATAGGTCCTCTTGTTTTAGGATCAATTTTGATTCCTGCCTTCTTGCTCAACTCGTTTTCTGGGATAAGTCCAACGGAAAGCATTAAAGTGTCACAGGATATATATTCATCAGTGCCATCAACAGGATTCAGATTATCGTCCACCTTACATACGGTTACTCCTTCTAATCGTTCCTTTCCATGTATTTCCTTTACAGTATGGTGAAGTTTTAAAGGGATATCAAAATCTTTCAAACACTGCACGATATTTCTTGTAAGGCCACCAGAATCTTCCATAATTTCACATACTGCCTTAACCTTTGCACCCTCTAATGTCATTCTTCGTGCCATAATCAGGCCGATATCACCTGAACCCAGTATTACTATCTCTTTTCCGGGCATATATCCTTTGATATTGACAAATTTTTGTGCTGTTCCTGCGGTAATGATACCGGAAGGTCTGTCACCGGGAACATTTAATGCCCCACGGGAACGCTCTCTGCATCCCATAGCAAGAATAACCGCCTTTGCCTTTATAGAAAGCTTGCCGTCCTTCTCATTTAGACATGTTATAACCTTATCCTCTGACAGATTCGTTACCATTGTCTTTGTCAGAAATTCTATATCTGTTTCTTCTATAAGCTTTTCGTATCTTTCAGCATACTCAGGACCTGTCAGTTCCTCTCCGAATCTGTGGAGTCCGAATCCGTTGTGGATGCATTGCTGAAGTATTCCTCCCAGAAGGTCATCTCTTTCGATTACAAGAACTGTTTTAGCCCCCTCTTTCTTTGCTGCAAGCGCTGCGCTCATGCCTGCAGGACCACCGCCGATTACAGCTACATCAACTAATCTCATTACTCAATACCTCCCTTTAGCTTTGATACAAGAATATTGGATTTGCCACCACATTTTGTAACATCTTCTTCTCTCACACCCAGTTCTTCAGAAAGAATTTCGACAATGTGAGGAAGACAAAATCCTCCTTGACACCTTCCCATACCGCTTCTGGTTCTTCTCTTAACACCATCCACATCTAGTGCTCCCGGGTTTCTTCTGATAGCATCAATAATTTCTGCTCTTGTAACTTCTTCACATCTGCAAATAACCTGTCCGTAATGCAAATCCACCACAGGTCTCACTGGATTATAATTTTCCTTTTTATCAGCCTCAAGACCGCCTTCAATTAACATGTCATAAACCATTTCTGCTATTGCAGGCGCAGAAGTCAGTCCCGGTGATTCTATACCTGCCACATTGATGAATTTTTGAACCGGGCTGTTTATAATAAAATCACCTTTATCGCCGTGTGCACGAAGTCCTGTAAACTGGGTAATTACCATGTTAAAAGGTATTTCATCAAATAATTCAGATTCTCTCTTCTTTATGAATTCAAGACCTTTTGCTGTAACCTTCTTGTCTGTTTTATCATCTCTGTCAACGGCCGTAGGTCCTAAGAGAATATTCCCATCAACGGTTTTTGTCGCCAGAACTCCTTTTCCTCTTTCGTTTGGAACTCTGAATATGGTCGCTTCAACCAAATCGCCTGCTTCTTTATCTAAAAGCATATATTCACCTGCTCTAGGCACTATGGAAAACGAATCATCTCCTACCATCTGTGCAATTTTGTCGGAAAAAAGTCCTGCGCAGTTTATAACATACTCAGCCTCAATACTTCTGCCATCTTTGCTGTAAATGGTGTAGCAATCTGATTTATTTATGGAAACAACTTCAAAATTTCTTATCAAATCGCAGCCGTTATCCATAGCATTCCCAATGGAATGTATTGTAAGCTCATATGGACATACCACGGCGCTTGTAGGAGCAAATAAAGCCCCCTTAATATTTCTTGAAAGATTCTTTTCAAGGGCAAAAACCTGCTCCCCTGTAAGCACCTTAAGATCCTTTACGCCATTTTCAATGCCTCTATGGTACAGTATTTCTATATTTTTTATATCTTCGTCGGTGTATCCCACTACAAGGGCTCCGTTTTTTCTGTATTTAACATTAAGCTCTCTGCAAATCTGTTCCATCATCTGGTTCCCCATTACATTTAGCTTAGCCTTTAAGGTGCCCGGAACAGGGTCAAATCCGGCATGCACTATGCCGCTGTTTGCCTTAGACTGACCCATGGC
>JAQXRN010000067.1 GCA_029218545.1 Bacillota bacterium
ACCATGATGTTTTCAAGCTGTTCGTATACCTGTTCAGGTGAGAATACTGTGTGACCAGCGTTCTGTCCCATTTCGATACATGAGCAAGCAACACCACCAGCGTTAGCAGCCTTTGAAGGACCTACGATTACGCCGTTTTCCATTAAGTACTCGATAGCTTCGTTAGTTGTAGGCATGTTTGAACCTTCGCAAAGGAACTTGCAGCCGTTTGCAACCATAGTCTTTGCATCTTCGATTCTGATTTCGTTCTGAGTTGCACATGGAATGTAAACGTCAGCCTTAACTTCCCAAGGCTTCTTTCCAGGGAAGAATTTAGCGTTAGGGAATTTTTCAGCGTAAGGAGCAACGATGTTCTTACCGGATGCTCTTAATTCAAGCATGTAATCTTCCTTTTCGCCGGAAACGCCTTCTTCGTCAAGAATGTATCCGTCTGGACCGGAGATAGTGATAACCTTAGCTCCTAACTGGTTTAACTTCTGAACTGTACCCCAGGATACGTTACCGAAACCGGAAACAGCAACTGTCTTACCAGCTAATTCTTCGCCGTTAGCCTTTAACATTTCTCTTGTAAAGAATACGATACCATAACCAGTAGCTTCTGTTCTACCAGCTAAACCACCGTAAGCTAATCCCTTACCAGTTAAAACGCCTTCGTATCTGTTAACGATTCTCTTGTACTGACCGAACATGTAGCCGATTTCTCTAGCACCAACACCTAAGTCACCAGCAGGAACGTCTGTCTGAGCACCAACGTGTCTGTATAATTCAGTCATGAAGGACTGGCAGAATCTCATGATTTCTGCATCGGATTTGCCGTTAGGGTCGAAGTCTGCACCACCCTTACCACCACCGATAGGAAGTCCAGTTAAGCTGTTCTTGAAAATCTGTTCAAATCCTAAGAATTTGATGATTCCAGGGTATACGTTTGGAGCGAATCTTAAACCACCCTTGTAAGGTCCGATTGCGCTGTTGAATTCGTATCTGTAACCTCTGTTAACCTGTACTTTACCATTGTCATCAACCCAAGGAACTCTGAAGCTGATTCCTCTTTCAGGTTCGATTAATCTTTCGATTAAGCCTGCTTCTACATATTCAGGATGTGCTTCAAGTACTGGAGCGATTGACTTAAGTACTTCTTCTACAGTCTGGTGGAATTCAGGTTCACCAGGATTTCTTTTTTTAGCAAGTTCAATGTACTGCTCTACGATCTGTGCCATTGGTATCTCCTCTTTTCTTTAATTAATAAATACATCTTGTTATAAGAAATACAAACATTTGTAATTTCAATTTAACACTTCAAAATGACCTTGTCAACACCGTGTATACAATATTTTTCTGTATTTTTTTTAGACCATAAACCTTGCAAAGCCGAGGGAAATTGAGATATAATTAAACAGTTGAGTACAGCTAAAACAAAGCCCATTCGCATAATTATTTTGAATGGGTCAAAGACTAAAGAGAGGAGTACAGTTATGGATAGCGTTCCCGACGGGAAAACAAGAAATTTAATAATAACCCAGACTTTGCTCCGGGGGTTGAACCAGAAATAAAGCTGGAAAGCTAGAAACATACTATAAACATAACGGTTGTTTTTTCTTCGGTTCACTCAATCCTGGGAGACTGTCTTGGGAGGAGAGGAGGAATTGACATGGATTCAAACATGTTTTATGAACCAGAAGAATTATTCGAAGAATCTTTAGATAAGATTTTAGAGTGGAGAGAAGAAAAACAATATTTTAAGATAAGAGACGAGTTCCTGAAGTTTAACGAAGCTGACATAGCTGAAATGTTTGAAGAACTTCTGGAGGATCCTGAATTTATTGAGTCTACAATAGTTGTATACAGACTTCTTCCTAAAGATATTTCGGTTGAGGTATTCTCATTTTTGCCGTCAGATGACCAGCTGAAGATTATAGATGGCATTACAGATAAGGAATTAAACTATATTGTGCAGGAACTGGACTTCGACGATAAGATCGATATTTTAGAGGAACTGCCTGCCAATGTGGTAGATAAGATTCTTGAAAAGACACCTAAGGAAGAAAGACGATTAATTAATACTTTCCTGAATTATCCCGATGACTGTGCGGGCACACTGATGACCCCGTACTACATCAGCCTTCAGAAAAACTGGACAATCAAAGAAGCTCTGGCATATATCAAGCAGGAAGGTGGCGAGGCTGAAACGCTGCATACCTGCTACGTTAAGGATTCGGGGCGTAAGCTCATCGGTATAGTTTCACTGAGCAACCTTGTCCTTGCCGATGATGAAGCAAAAGTAATGGACATAATGGTTACTGACTATGTATGGCTTAATGTATATGATGACCAGGAAGAGGTATCCGAGTCATTTAAGAAATATGACCTTATTGCTATGCCTGTTGTTGATAAAGAACACAGGATAGTAGGTGTTATTACAGTCGATGATATTCTAGACGTAATTGAAGATGAGAATACAGAGGACTTTGAATATATGGCCGGTATCATCGACCTTGAACAGTCCGATAAGGAATATCTAGATAAGAGTGTTTTTCAGCATGTTAAGGCCAGACTTCCGTGGCTGCTTATGATGATGGTTGCTCTTATGCTGACAGGCGCCATTATTTCAGGCTTTGAGGAAGTACTTTCGCAGGTTATCGTTCTTGTTGCCTATATGCCGCTTCTCATGGGTATGGGTGGAAATACAGGGTCACAGGCATCAACACTGATTGTCAGAGGTCTTGCATTAAATGAAGTGGAACTTGAAGATACATTAAAAGTACTATGGAAGGAGTTCAGAATCAGCTTTTGCGTAGGTACAGTGCTCAGTTTATGCAATTTTATCAAGATTCTGTTGTTAGATAGACAGCCTGTTTCGGTAGCGGTGACAGTGTGTGTTTCATTGATACTTATAGTTGCCTTTGCCAAGTGCCTTGGCGGAATGGTCCCTTTGCTGGCAAAAAAATTGAATGCTGACCCTGCCTTGATGGCCAACCCTGTGATAGCATCACTGACTGATATGGTTTCTGTTTTGATTTATTTTATGATAGCTAAAATTGTTTTAGGAATATAAATTATTTATGGAAGAATGTATTATTACAAGGGACTTTGTCCAAACTATTATTGGAAAACGAAAAAGGGAAATACATAAAGGGGATTGCGGGCGAATTCTCATTGCCGCCGGCTCCGTAGGAATGGCAGGAGCTGCTGTACTATGTGCGAAAGGAGCTTTAAGAAGCGGCAGCGGACTTGTTCAGGTTGCAGTTCCGAAGGAATTATTTCCTATCGTTCAGACAGGCGTTCCGGAGGCCACATGTCTTGAACGGGACTTTTCCAAAATAGATTTAGGTGTGTATGATGCTGTCTGTGTAGGTCCGGGCCTTGGGCAGGCAAAGGACAGTGTTGATGTGGTAATTTTTCTTCTGAAAAATTACAAAGGACCTATGGTAGTGGATGCAGACGGACTAAATATTATAGCAAAGGAAAATCTTTTCCACATTCTTGAGGAAAGACCTGCCGGCATGACTGTAATAACGCCCCATGCAGGTGAGGCAAGAAGGCTTCTTGGAGGGAAAGAGTATAAAGACAGAAAGGCCATGGTATTGGCTCTTTATGAGAAGACCAAGGCAATTTCTGTGCTAAAAGGCCATGCTACATTAGTAGCCGCAGACGATACAAAAGCATATACTAATATTACAGGTAACCCGGGGATGGCCACTGCCGGCTCTGGAGATGTTCTCGCAGGAATAATTACGGGACTTATGGGCCAGAAGATGAACTCTGACCATGCCTTGAGTGACGAGAGAATAAGCCCTGTAAATGCCGCAAAGTGTGGCGTGTTTATTCACGGGTTAGCTGGAGATACAGCGGCTGAGACTGTCGGCGAATACGGTCTTATAGCCGGAGATATAGCCTATTATACAGCAATAGCAATAAAAGGATTATCAGATTAGACATCCGCACTAGGAAAACAAAGGGGTGTTGGACTTGATAGTAAAAAAGGGGGATCTGTTTTTTGCTGATTTAAGTCCTGTAGTAGGCTCGGAACAAGGGGGAATAAGGCCTGTACTCGTTGTGCAGAACGATGTGGGGAACAAATACAGCCCAACGATAATCGTGGCTGCAATAACTTCTCAAACGAAAACCAAACTTCCTACCCATGTACAGCTGAATGCTACGCAGGGTGGACTCAGCAAGGATTCTATAGTTTTGTTGGAACAGCTTAGAACCATCGATAAGCAAAGACTTAGAGAACGTATAGGCACACTAAATGAGAAGCAAATACCTGATATTGAGAAGGCGTTGAGCATTAGTTTAGGAATTGCCGATTTGGCAGAAAACAGCTAATTATTGACAATGATTTGACTGTAATCAATGAAGAATTAAAAAAGCATATTGAATCGCTGATACTCTCCATGTGAGAACTTTGGCGATTCTTTTTTTTGTCTGTGAAAGAAATATCGATTATGAGAAATTCGCAATTTACAATTGAAAAGAGAAGTGCTATATTAGTTTGTGGATGATATTCCACAAGGTGGAAATGATACCCGTTCAACTTAATAGAAAAGAAATAAAACTAAGAGGATTGCTTATATCATATTCAACATGAATCTGCCGGTGGCTGATCATGATTGATGAAATGAATAGGACTATCGAGGCTGCTTTCGAAAGGAGGCGGTGTATACAGTTGAATTGTATACGTATTGGTTTTATAGGTGCCGGCAGAGTCGGCGTTTCACTTGGAAAGTATTTAAAAGAAAAGGGCATGAACATATCAGGCTATTATAGCCAGAGCCCTGATTCTGCAAAATCTGCAGCAGAATTTACAAACACAACACATTTCAAAAGTTTACAGGAAGTTATAGCAAGCAGCGATATGCTTCTGTTCACAGTACCTGACAATGCTATTTCAAAGGTCTGGGAGGAAGCAAAGCCATATGTTTCCAATAAGATTATTGGTCACTGCAGCGGTCTTCACAGTTCTAAAATCTTTTCTGATTCAGGCAGTAATGAGAATTACGCCTATTCCATTCATCCCCTTTCTGCAGTCAGCAGCAAAGAAAGTTCATGGAAAGAGTTCCCTAATATTCTTTTCACACTGGAGGGCGATGAGAAATATCTCACTAAAATTGAAGAAATGTTCAGGCGTATGGGAAACCGTACCAGAATTATTTCAGCGGATAATAAAATAAAGTATCATGCAGCAGCGGCGTTATCATCCAATTATATGACTGCTCTATTTTACATGGCTCAGGAGCTTTTTGTGCAATGCGGATTCGATGAAAAAGAGGCAACAGAAGAGCTTTATGTGCTTGCAAAGGGTAATTTAGAGAATATATTAAAAATGGGATGTGTAAAGGCGTTGACAGGACCACTTGAAAGAAATGACATGGAAACGGTAAAGAGCCATATCGAGTGCCTGGAACCGAAAATGCGCACCGTATATCAGTCCAATGCTGACTATCTTATCGAGGTTGCATCAAAGAAGCATCCCGACAGAGACTACACGTCCATGAGGCAGATATGCGAAAAGTCATATATTTAGAGAATAAATGATAATGTAAAAATGATAATGTAAAAGAGAGGTTTAGAATGAAGAATACTGTTTTAACACTTCAGAAGCAAAAAGAAGAGCATGATAAGATTATTATGGTTACAGCTTACGATTATACTACTGCCAAGATTATGGACGAGTCAGGGGTAAATACAATATTGGTAGGTGACTCCCTGGGAATGGTAATGCTTGGATATGAGGACACTCTATCTGTAACTATGGAAGATATGATTCACCATACGGCTGCAGTTTCAAGAGGCGCCAAAAACTCCTTTGTTGTTGCAGACATGCCATTTATGTCATATCAGACATCAGTTTATGATGCTGTGTTCAATGCAGGACGTCTTATGAAAGAAGGTCGTGCAAACGCTGTAAAACTTGAAGGAGGCGTGGAATTTGCACCGCATATTAAAGCTATTGTAGATGCATCCATTCCTGTTGTTGCACACATTGGACTTACACCACAATCTGTAAATGCCTTCGGTGGATTTAAAGTACAGGGCAAGGATTTAAAAGCTGCACAGAAGCTTATCGAAGACGCAAAGGCAGTTGAAGAGGCCGGCGCATGTATGGTTGTTTTAGAATGTGTTCCTGCAAAGCTTGCTGAAAAGATTTCACAGGAACTGACCATTCCGACTATCGGAATCGGAGCAGGAGCAGGCTGTGACGGTCAGGTGCTTGTATATCAGGATTTACTTGGAATGTACGGAGATTTTAAGCCAAAGTTCGTTAAGATATTTGCCGATGTGGGAACTGTAATGCGTGAAGGCGTTAAGAAATATATCGAGGAAACAAAAGAAGGCACATTCCCGGCTGAAGAACATTGCTTTAAGATAGATGATTCTGTAATTGAAAAGTTATATTAATCAGGAAAGGACAAAAAAATGAAGATTGTTTCAACAATACAAGAAGTAAGAGAACAAGTTAACCAATGGAAGAAGGAAGGCAAAAGTGTAGGCTTTGTTCCTACTATGGGATACCTGCATGAAGGACACATGAGCCTTATTGATGCCGCATCAGAAAACGACAAGGTTGTAGTGAGCATTTTCGTAAACCCTATGCAGTTCGGACCAAATGAAGATTTGGCAAGCTATCCTAGAGACCTTGATCACGATGCAAAGATGTGTCAGGAGCATGGAGTTGACCTTATTTTCCACCCTACTCCTGAAGAAATGTATGGAGACAGTTTCTATTCATATGTGGATATGAATGTTTTAACAGATGAACTATGCGGATTAAGCAGACCGGTTCACTTCAGAGGAGTATGCACAGTTGTAACAAAGCTGTTTAACATCGTAAGACCTGACAAAGCGTACTTTGGTCAGAAGGATGCACAGCAGCTTGCAATCATCAAGAGAATGGTAAAAGATCTGAACATGCCTCTTGAAATCGTTGGATGCCCTATTATCAGAGAAGAAGACGGTCTTGCCAAGAGTTCAAGAAACACATATCTTTCAGATGAAGAAAGAAAAGCAGCACTGGTACTTAGCCGTTCCATCGCTTTAGGCAAAAAAATGGTTGAAGAAGGTGAACGCGACAGCAAGAAGGTTGTTGATGCAATGACTACAGAAATCCAGAAGGAACCTCTTGCAAAAATTGATTATGTCAAGATGGTGTCTTTAGAAACAATGCAGCAGGTTGAAACTATTGAGGGCGGAATTCTTACTGCCATTGCGGTATACATAGGTAAGACAAGATTAATCGATAATTTTATGTACGAGTTATAGGTTATAGGCCACTTGAGGAACGAAGAGGAGATATAAATGACAATTACAATGCTAAAAGCTAAAATACATCGCGCCACCGTCACTCAGGCGGAGCTGAATTATGTGGGCAGCATCACAGTGGATATGGACCTTTTGGAACAGTCAGGAATTTTAGAATATGAAAAAGTTCAGATTGTAGATATTAACAATGGCGCAAGATTTGAAACCTATACAATTGCAGGTGAAAGAGGAAGCGGAGTTATGTGTCTCAATGGCGCGGCAGCAAGAATGGTTCAGACAGGCGATAAGATTATTCTTATGGCTTATGCTGATGTTACACCTGAGGAGGCAAAGGAAATGCGACCTACAGTTGTCTTTGTAGATGACGAAAACAAGGTGACAAGCATAATGAATTATGAAAAGCATGGAGATATTTCAAAATAAAAGCTCTTTGCAATTGCCAATCTGAAAGAAAACAGTTACAATAGAATTGGTTAATCAGGGGAGACCTAATTTGATTAGTCTCCCCTTTAATAATATTTCTGAAAAATCGGAGGACAGGAATGTATAAGGAATTTGAAAAAATCGCTTCTCAGATCAGAGTGGATATAGTAAAGCAGGTGCACAGCGCTGGCTCCGGTCACCCCGGAGGCTCCCTTTCTGCAGCAGATATAGTGACCGCTTTATATTTTAAGGAAATGAACATCGACCCTGAGAAACCTGATATGAAAGGCAGAGACAAGTTTGTTCTATCAAAGGGACACGCTGCTCCCGTTCAGTATGCGGCACTTGCAGAGAAAGGATATTTCCCTGTTGAAGAGTTGCTTACACTGAGAAAGCTTGGAAGCCATCTTCAGGGGCATCCTAACAGAGATAAGGTTCCTGGAATCGAAATGTCAACAGGCTCTCTTGGACAGGGATTCGCAGTATGCGTAGGAATGGCTCTGGCAAATAAGATGGACAATGATCCGGGCAGAGTATATACACTTTTAGGAGACGGAGAATTACAGGAAGGCCTTATCTGGGAGGCTGCAATGGCTTCAGCACATTACAAGCTGGATAATCTTTGCGTAATCGTTGACTGGAACGGTCTTCAGATAGATGGCAAAAATGATGATGTAATGACTGTCAAACCTATCGATGAGAAGTTCAGATCCTTTGGATTTAACGTTCTCGTAATAGATGGACACAGCTTTGAAGAAATATTTGATGCCTTTGATAAGGCAAGAGCATGCAAGGGTAAGCCTACCGCAATCATAGCAAAAACCCACAAGGGTCAGGGTGTTTCATTTATGACTGATGAAGCAGGCTGGCATGGTAAGGCTCCTGATGATGAGCAGACAAAACAGGCAGTTTTAGAGTTGGGAGGAGTATTATAATGGCAGAAAAAATGGCAACAAGACAGGCATATGGTAAAGCCCTGGTAGAAATCGGCAAAGAAAACCCTAACTTGGTTGTTATGGATGCTGACCTTTCCAAATCGACGATGACAGCTGAGTTTAAGAAGGTTTTTCCTGAGAGATTCCTCAATATGGGTATTGCTGAGCAGAATCTTTATGCATCGGCATGCGGAATTGCTTTATCCGGCAAGGTAGTGTGCGCAAGCACCTTTGCCATGTTTGCTGCAGGAAGAGCATTTGAAATAATCCGTAACTCCATCGGATATACAAGAGCCAATGTTAAAATCTGTGCTACTCATGCAGGAATCACTGTTGGCGAAGACGGTGCATCACACCAGACCTTTGAAGATATGGCTCTAATGAGAACAATTCCGGGAATGGTTGTTGTAAACCCATGCGATGGAGTATCAACTATGGCACTTATGAAGCAGGTTGTTGAGCATAACGGTCCATGCTATGTCAGACTTGGAAGAGCTGCAGTACCTGTATTCTATGAGGAAGGTGCTGACATCAGGCTTGGCAAGGGTAACTGGCTGCGCCGCGGCGACAGGGCTGTAATTGTGGCAACAGGCATAATGGTAAGTGAAGCCATGACTGCAGCTGAAGAACTTTCTGCAAAAGGAATCGAAGTCGGTGTAATCGATATGCATACAATCAAACCTATAGATGAAGACATTCTGATTGAGGCAGCGCAGACAGGTGCAATTGTAACTGCTGAGGAACACTCCGTAATAGGCGGACTTGGCGGTGCTGTAGCAGAAGTTTTATGCCAGAAGAAGCCTGTAAAAATGGCTATGGTGGGACAGAAGGATACCTTCGGTGAATCAGGCAAACCCGATGAATTAAAGGCAAAATACGGCATGACTGCTGCAGACATAGTTAAGGCGGTTGAAGGCCTGTTATAGGAAATTAATATAGAATAATAGACTCCCTTTATACATAAGATGTTATGAATCTTTATGATGAAGGGAGTTTTTGTATGTCAGAGGAAAAAGGTGGACTAAAGATCAAGAAACCTTCCTTTAAGGCTGTAATAATTATTTTAATACTCGCTTTGCTATGTGCAGCAGCATTTTTTGTTACAAGGTATGATTTACTGGGTAACATTGGAGAAGGCAAGAAGATAGAATTCAAAGAACTTGAAGATAAAAAGATTCCTCAGAATATTGAGCGGGAAATAATTCCTGAATACAGAGAACTGGAGAGAGCGTTGGGCTGCCTCCTTGATGAAAAAGTCTATGTGGTTGTAACGCGAGGCGAAAAACCTACAGCTGGATATGATGTTTTTATCAAAGAAATGAGGCTGGAAGAAAAAGATGGAAAGAGCAATCTGAAGGTGTATGCAGTTTTCGTTGAGCCTGAAAAGGATGTGGCAGTTTCCCAAGTTAGCACATTCCCGTATACAGTTGCAATTGCTGAGCTTGATGTGCTTCCTGATACCATAGAACTCATATCGGAATATGACGATTAATCCATTTGTTATCCCCTTCTAATCACAGTATCTACACATAGTTTGCCATGATTTACTATTTCATTTTCGGTCGAAATGATGTATAATTAAGTAGTATATGTAGAAAAAAGAAGACGAAAGGGGATAACATGATTAAGTTTGAACATGTGACCAAAACTTATCGTACAAATATAGGACTTGATGATGTAAGCGTAGATATAAATAAGGGCGATTTTGTCTTTCTTGTAGGCCCCAGCGGTGCCGGCAAGTCAACATTTATCAAACTTATATTAAAAGAAATAGATGCTGATGAAGGAAGTATCCTTGTAGACGGTAAAGATGTCACACAGCTGAGCAACAGAGAAATTCCTGATTTAAGAAGAAAAATCGGAACTGTTTTTCAGGATTTCAGACTTCTGCCAAAGAAGACTGTATTTGAAAATGTTGCCTTCGCCATGGAGGTGCTGCACAAGAGCAAAAAACAGATCAGAAAGCAGGTGCCTCAGATATTGAGCCTCGTTGGCATTACCGACAAGGCGGACAAGTATCCTGAAGAATTGTCTGCCGGTGAGCAGCAGAGAGTTGCCATAGCAAGAGCCATCATCAACAATCCTATGGTTCTAATTGCGGACGAGCCTACAGGTAACCTTGACCCGGATACAGCTGCCGAGATTATGGATCTTCTGAATCAGATCAATATGCGTGGAACTACCATCGTAATGGTAACCCATGCCAAGGATATTGTAGACAGAATGAGGAAGCGCGTTATCGCAATCGAAAAGGGTAAGATTGTAAGAGACAGCGAAGGAATATATCATTTTTCAGAGGAGGTGCCTGGACTTGAATAGTTTTATATACAATGTTAAACAAGGCTTTGTACAGATTCTGAGAAACAGAGGTATGAGCATTGCATCGGTATTTTCAATACTTGCAATGATGTTTATCCTTGGGATTGTTTTTGTAATCGTAGTTAACTTAAACCTGTTTACAGAGGTCGTTAAGCAGGATTACGATCAGGTAGAGATTTATTTAAAGGATGAAGTTACAAAAGAGCAGGCTGAAGTTGTTATGGGGCAGCTTAACAATTATGAGGGAGTTGCCGAAACAGCATACAGAAGTCAGGAGGATGCTCTTAATATCATGAAGGAGAGATGGGGCGAGAGTGGATATCTTCTCGATTCATTAGGTAAGAATCCTCTTCCTGCATCAATACTGGTAAGTGTTGAAACCATCGAAAGTGCAGGAGGCGTATCTACATATGCCCTTACTCTGGATGGCGTTGAAGATGTTCAGTATTTCAGAGAAACGGTCGAAAAGCTTACAAAGGTGACAAACTTCCTGCAGATTGGAGCTTTCCTTGTAATGGGATTTTTAATTGTGGTATCTGTAGTTGTTGTGTCCAACACAATCAAGCTTACCGTATTTGCCAGATCAAAAGAAATAAAGATTATGAAATATGTAGGAGCTACAAACTGGTTTATCAGAGGACCGTTCATGGCCGAGGGTATTATTATCGGCATATTTGCAGCTGTTATTTCAACTGCGCTGGTTTCTGCAGTTTATGCTAAAATAGTATCGGGAATAGGAACTCAGGTAATTGCCATTGCTTCCTGTCCGCTGATTTCCGTCAGCTATATGGCAAGCAACATGCTTGTGATTTTCCTTGCTCTTGGAATCAGTATAGGCGCATGGGGAAGCATCATTTCTATGAGAAAATTCCTCGATGTATAGGAGAGGGGAGAAAAGATGAAGAAAAAGAGTATCAGTATAATATTAATCATTGTTCTGGCTTTTACTTTCTCAATTGCTGGGGTTTCTTATGCTGAAACAAAAGAAGAACTTCAGAACGAACTGGACAAAACACAGGCAGAGCAGCAGAATGTCAGCAATCGACTGGCTGACGTTAAGAAGCAGATAGATGAAAAACAGCCTGAAGTGGACAAGCTTACTGCTGAAGTTAACAATGCCAATGCAAAGGTTGTTGAAGTAGAAAAAAAGATTGCCAAGAAGCAGCAGGAGATGAAAGAGCGTGAAGATGGATTAAACAGCCGCCTTCGAGTAATGTATAAGAATGGCTCCGTTGGCTTTATCGATGTTCTTCTGGGATCAAACGATATCTCTGAATTTATTTCAAACCTGGAGATGATTCAGGCAATATACAAGAATGATATGCAAGTCCTTGAAACCCTGGAACAGGAACAGCAAGAGCTTGTAGAAATCAGTAATGAACTGAAAGCTGAAAAAGCTGCCCTTGAAAAGAAAAAGGCAGAGCTTGATGCTGAAATGAGTTCATTAAACAAGCTAAAGAAAGAACTTGAAGCTGCTGAAGACAAGTTTATGGAAGAAGCAAAGGCACTGTCAGAAAAGATTAAAAACATGTCCAGCTCTTCAAACTCTGAATATGTGGGCGGCGCTTATGTATGGCCGGTTCCTTCCAGTAGATATCTGACATCATACTTCGGTTACAGAATTCATCCTGTTTACGGAGTATACAAATATCATTCAGGAATTGATATCGGCGCAAGCCATGGTGCGAACATACTGGCAGCCGCTTCAGGTACAGTAATTCTTTCCGGATGGAATGGAGGCTATGGTAACTGCGTTATCATTGACCACGGCGGTGGTATTACATCTCTATACGGACATATGAGCAGTATAAAGGTAAGCTCAGGTCAGCAGGTAACAGGTGGACAGGTTATCGGTCTGATTGGCAGCACAGGGGTATCAACAGGTCCTCATTTACATCTGGAATTCCGTGCTAATGGTGAACTTGTGGACCCACTTAATTACGTAGGCTAATTTATTATGAATTTAAATCCAATCTTTAAAAAATTATTGAATAATAGAGGAATCACGTCTGAAGAAGATATAATTGAGTTTTTATCTGACAAACCTCAAAAGACATACGATCCATTCCTGCTTCCACATATGGAAGCGGGAGTGGATTTGATTTTGTCCGAAATTGCAAAAGGTACAAAAATCTGCATATATGGAGATTATGATGCTGACGGAATTACCTCAACAACCATAATGTTGAGCGTTTTGGGGAAGCTGACAGAGTCATCCAATCTCAGCTACTATATTCCATCGCGCTTTGAAGAAGGTTATGGGCTCAACAAGGATGCCATAACCACCATAGCAGAGACGGGATGTGGTCTGTTAATAACCGTTGACTGTGGCAGCGTGTCATATGATGAGGTTGAATATGCCGAAAGTCTGGGACTCAAGGTAATTGTGACAGACCATCACACAATCACAGATAAGATGGCAGATTGTATTCTGATAAATCCAAAGCATCCGGATTCTGTTTATCCATTTAAGAACTTGGCAGGCTGCGGAGTGGCATTTAAGCTGTGTCAGGCTCTTCAAAAGAAGACCGAACTGCCCAAATCGGTTCTGACAGAGGTTCTGGACCTGGTTGCTGTTGGCACCATAGGAGATATTATGCCCCTTGTGGATGAAAACAGAACCATAACGAAATTTGGTCTCAAAGTATTGAATCTTGGAAAAAGAAGAGGTCTTGCAAGACTCATCAGGGAGACTTCCCTTAAGCCGGGAAAAATTACAGCAGAGAACATAAGCTACGTGATAGTGCCTCACATAAATGCTTCAGGACGAATACAGGATGCCGGTCAGGTTGTTGAACTGCTGTTAGGAGAGGCAGATGAGGCAAGGGAAAAGGAGATTGTCTCAGACCTTATTGCAAAGAACAGTATGCGAAAGAAGCTGCAGAATCAGCTTTTTATGCAATGCGCATCTGCAATTGACAAGGAATGCCCGGATGATATCATCATAATAAACTGTGAGGATGCACACGAGGGTATAGCAGGCATTGTAGCCGGCAAGCTGAAGGAAACCTACTACAGACCCGCCATCATTGTAACAAAGACGGGTTCTGATGGCAGTCAGCTAAAGGGAACAGGCAGAAGTATTGAGGGGGTAAATCTGTACGAGCTATTAAAAACTCAGGAGACCCTCTTCGATAAGTTTGGCGGCCATGCGGGAGCATGCGGTTTCTCCTTAAAGGCAGAAAACTATGAGGAGCTATGCAAGGGTCTAAAATATGAGATGAGGCGGATTGCAGAATCCAATCCTGAGATTTTTACAAAAAAATATAATGTGGAACTTGAACTTTCAACATGTGATTTAACAGCAGAACTTGCAGACCAGATTGAACTTCTTGCACCTTTTGGCAACAAAAACCCTAAGCCTGTTATTCAATTGAAAGATGTTTCCATATGTGAAGTAAAATATATGGGAAATGAAGGTCAGCACATGAGATTTGCAGCAAATTCTGATGCATGCCCAAAGATACAATGCGTCATGTTTGGCAAGGCAAAAGACTATGATGAGTCTTGCCTGTACCACAGAAAAGAAAATCTGATAGGTGTTTTGGAGGCTCAGGTATGGCAGGGAACAAAGCGGTTGCAGTTCCTGGTTGATGAAATACAATTTGACGAAAAAGAGGGCTGATGATATAATTTTCCATATAGATTAAAAGGAGAAACTGATCTATGTCATACGAATCAAAGTTTAAGAGAGAAGATATTGATGAACTGTTTGAAGCGGTTCTCACATTAGAAGATCAAGAGGATTGTTACAGATTTTTTGAAGACATCTGTACAGTTAATGAAATTCATGCCATAGCACAGCGCCTTCAGGTTGCAAAGCTGCTTTCAGAGAAGAAGACTTACACAGAGATTGAGGCTCTTACTAAAGCGTCAACTGCCACTATCAGCAGAATCAACAAGTGCTTGACTTATGGTGCAGACGGATACAAGCGTGTACTTGAAAGACTGCAAGAAAAGAAGAATGAAGAGTAGTTTTAAACTTTTTATTTGCAAAGATTTAAATATGAAATATGAAGAACACAATAATAATCGGGATGCCTTGGTTTTTGAGGCAGCTCGTGTTTATGGTGTTCCGGTTAATGAGCTTGCCCGGATCAAGATAAGTAGGACTGAGATGGGGAAGCCTTTTTTTGAAGATTTTCATATTCAATTCAGTGTAAGCCACAGCGAAAATATGTGGGCCTGCCTTATGGGTCAGGGGTGCTGCGGATTGGATGTGCAGTTTATCAAGCCGTGCAAATTTGAGAAAATTGCTGCCAGATTCTTTGGGAAGAGGGAGCAGGAATATGTGAAAACGCACGGGTCTGATGGCTTTTTTGACATCTGGGCGATGAGAGAAGCCTATGGTAAATATACCGGAGAAGGCTTCTTCGGACATATGCCTGAATTTGTGGATTCGTCAGGAAGCCTCGTGACGCAGGTAGAATATAGAGGAGAGGTCCTCAGCTTAATAAACATTCATTTAAAGGATGATTTGAAGTGTGTTGGGTGTTTTAAGGGCAGTGTGAACGATGACATACATGCTGACATACAAATAGAGGAGATATGATTAATGAAGATTACTTTTTTATCCGATAATAAAACTGAAAATTCCTTGTGCATGGCAGAATGGGGTCTTTCTGTTCTGATTGAAAGCAATGGACATAAGGTTCTTCTTGATGTAGGAGCTTCCCCTCTTTTCTCGGAAAATGCAAAGAATCTTAAATTGCCAATAGACGATGTCGAAGCTGTAGTAATAAGCCACGGCCATTATGACCATACTGAAGGTATGGAAAGCTTCTGCAATATTAATAAAGATGCAAAGATATTTATCCATAGGAATGCTATTTCCAAGGCTTATGGAACTGATAAAGACGGAAATATCGAAAGCAACAACTGCGGTATAAGGTGGAGCGATGATTTCGTAAAGAGCATTTCTGATAGAATCATTTTCACTGAAAACGTAGTGGCTCTTAACGACAATATGACCATAATAGGTAATATTGAGCCTCTTAAGGAATACCCAATGACGGAGACCTTTTATAGACCGACCCATGAGGGAAGGCTTGTTCCTGATTCTATGGACCATGAACAGATTCTCGTGGTAAGGGAGAACGGGGGACTTTACATTTTTTCGGGATGCAGTCATACGGGGATGATGGCTATTATCAGCCGCGTCAGGGAGGTATTTCCGCAGGAGAGAATACTGGGAATTACTGCCGGAATGCACCTCTATCCGCTTAACAGCAACCAAAGAAGGGCAATTGTGGATGCTATATGTGATTTGGGAATTGAAAAGATTTTCCCTGTTCACTGCACAGGAATTGACGCCATTTTAATGTTTAAGGAAAGACTTGGAAAAAACTGCGTAATCGCTTCGGCAGGAGAAAGCTATGAATTCTGAAAAATGTAAGTCTGCAGCTCTTCGATATGTTGCAATGCAGGCAAAAACAGAGGGCCAGGTTGAAGACTATTTAAAGCGAAAGGGATTTGAAAAGGAATCCATAGAAGAAGCTTTAGTTTTTTTAAGAGAATACGATTACATAAATGACGAAAAGTTTTGCCGTATGTACTTTAGAGAGGCAGCCATAAAAGGCAAAGGCAGAAGACGAATAGAGCAGGAGCTTATTAAGAAAAAAATAAGTCCGGCCTTTGCAAGAACTGTACTTAATGAGATGCTTTCTGATGATAACCCGGAATACGACATCCTGATGGAGGAGATATTGCCTGAAAAGGAACGCGCGCTGAAGCTGGGAAGAAAAATGCTTAGAATCCATCTGGAGGATGGAAAGGAAGCAGATAAAAATTTCATGGCAAAGGTTGGGCGTCGCCTCATCAGTCAGGGCTATGGACAGGATGTTCTCTATAGTGTAATAGGAACCTTAATGAAAGAAAGCAAAAAATGTAAGGATGACACTGATGAATAGACAGCAATTTCAAAGAACCGAAAGACTTATTGGACAGGAAGCTGTAACAAAGCTCAACAATTCCAAAGTTATTGTCTTTGGGGTAGGCGGAGTAGGAAGCTATATATGTGAAGCCCTTGCAAGAGCCGGCGTAGGAACCATGGAAATCGTCGATAAGGATGTGGTGGATATAACCAACATTAACAGGCAGCTGGTTGCCCTTCACAGCACTATTGGAATGCCAAAGGTTGAAGTGTGCCGCAACAGACTTTTAGATATTAATCCTGCAATGAAAGTCATAGACAGACAGTGTTTTTATCTTCCGGAAAAGAGCCAGGAGTTTGATTTTGGGCAGTATGATTACGTAATAGATGCAGTGGACAATGTGACAGCTAAGATTGATATTATCTGCAAGGCAAGGGAGGCTGGAGTGCCGGTGATTTCCTCTATGGGAACGGGCAACAAGCTTGATCCTATGGCATTTAAGATTTCAGATATTGAAAATACTAAGGTGTGCCCTCTGGCAAAGGTCATGAGAAAAGAATTGCGCAAAAGAGGCATTAGCG
>JAQXRN010000068.1 GCA_029218545.1 Bacillota bacterium
GGAGACCATGGAATAGGAGAATGCTATGGCAGTGTTTTGGATCTTCCAAAGTGCATTGCCAAGGGCGACGATATTTGCGCACTGAGATATCATAAAAAATAGAGGGTCCGATTGGACCCTTTTAATGTTTTGATGCTTTTATGCCAGAATCTTCCTGAATAGCCTCAAAATGACAATTATATTTCTCTGAGGAGGTGTAAAACAGTATTGACCTCAGTGAGAATTCCAACTCTGATACTATCTTCATCAGGACAGAATTTGTCACTGTGAAGAGGATGAAACTCGCAGCCTTCTGACGTTACACCAAGACTGTAATAGAAACAAGGAGCTTTTTCGCAGAAAAAGGCAAAATCATCAGCACCAAGACTTGGCTTGGAAGCTATCATGACATTTTCATCTCCAATAACTTCTGCAGCAGATTGATGCAGAATCTTGAGAATTGAATCATCATTTATTAAAACCGGATATCCGTCGCCTGTGGTCATTTCACAGTCTGCTCCATGAGCTTCTGCGATGGAATGACACATAGTTCTCATAGAATCTATGAGTTTTGATAGATTTTCGTCACTTAGAGCACGGATTATACCTACAAACTCAGTTTCATCAGGAATCACATTGCTTTTGTTTCCACTATGGAAGGAACCGACGGTAATTAGACAAGGATCTGCCGGGTCCATTTTTCTTGTAATAATAGATTGAATTGCTGTAACCATTGTGCAGGCTGGCACAAGGGGATCGATACCGGCATCGGGGTGGGCACCGTGACAGCTTTTGCCTGTTACCTTAACCTTAAACTCTGTAGCAGCTGCATTCATTGCACCTGTTGTTAGAAGAACCTTACCTGTTGGGACTGCAGGATCGACATGGAGGCTTATTACGCTTTTTACTTCAGGATTATTCATACAGCCTTCTTCAATCATCTGTGCGGCTCCACCGATAGTTTCTTCAGATGGCTGGAAGAAAAGCTTAACACTTGCAGGCAATTCCTTTTCCATGGCTTTTAGAACTTGAGCTGCACCTAGGAGCACTGCTGTGTGCACATCGTGTCCGCAGGCGTGCATAACACCTGGAACTTTTGATTTAAAAGGCACATCAACATTTTCTGCAACAGGAAGTGCATCGATATCTGCACGGATTCCTACGGCTTTGGTTCTGTCTTTTCCGTAAATTGTGGCTATGACACCATGACCTGATTTCATTTTTTTGTATTCTATGCCTAAATCATTGAGTTTTCGACATATAAATTCCTTGGTATTAGACTCTTGCTCGCTAAGTTCCGGGTTTTGGTGGAGATAGCGTCTTGCATTTACTGCATCAGGGGTAGCCAAATCAGTAAGTTCAATTATTCTTTCTAAATCGTTGTCCATATTCTTCTCCGTCGTTTACTAAAATATTTGTACTTATATTATATATCCTTGACTGTATCCGGTCAAAAGATTCTGCTATACTTAAGATATAAAATTATAAATGGCACTTATTTTGCTTGTATAATACGGTGTTATTAATTGATTTCGGGGGAATGTACTATGAAAAAAATATATTATAATGCAAAGGTTTACCTTGAAAGGGAAAAGTTTGCTGAAGGCTTCGTTGTAGAGGCTGACAGGTTTGTAAAAGTTGGATCAAATGAAGAAGTATTATCATTGGCAGCTGAAGGTGACGAGAAAATTGACTGCAAAGGAAAAACAATAATTCCCGGCTTTAATGATTCGCATTTGCATCTTCTGGGAATGGGGGAATATCTGTGCAAACCCGATCTTGGGGCAGCCAGATCTATCGATGAAATGGTGGAAATGTGCAAAAAATACATTGACGATCATCCTGAGGAGACAAAGGGAGGTCTGCACGCCTGCGGGTGGAATCAGGATTTATTTGTTGATGAACAGCGCATACCTGACAGGCGTGATCTGGATCGCATTTCCACGGAAATACCTGTTTTCTTGGAAAGAATCTGCGGGCATATCTGTAGCGGTAATACTAAACTCATAGAGCTTATGGGTCTTGATGAAAATTCACCACAGTTTGATGGGGGAGAATTTCTCGTAGGAGAGGATGGATATCCTAACGGTGTATTTACAGAAAATGCATGTAATATTGCAAAAAACTATTTCCCTCCGGATGATTTGGAAACCATTATCAGATATCTTGATACAGCCACAGACCGTGCCGTATCCTTTGGAATTACAAGTGTGCAGAGCAATGATATCGGAACCATTGCTATGGACTGGAAAAGATATTTTAAGATTTTTAGGGATTATTATGCAAGCGGCAGAGGAAAAGTCAGATACAGACATCAAAGCTGCTTTTTAACCCTTGAGGATTTGGAAGAATATATTGAAACGGAATATGCGCGCAAAGACGAGCTTTATCCTGAAGGTTCACTAATCACCTTAGGACCGCTTAAAATATTTAAAGATGGCAGCCTTGGAGCTAGGACTGCGATTTTGCGCGGACCATATTATGATGCTCCTGATGCAAAAGGTACATCATGGGCTGACAGAGAGACTATTCAAAAGTTCTGTGACAGAGCAACTGAAGCAGGTATGCAGGTTGTTGTACATGCCATAGGTGATGGTGCAATTGAGGAAATGATTGATGCATATTCAAATACAGACACAGATGGAGACAGTGTGAAAAATCCTCTGCGCCACCAACTGATTCATTGTCAGATTACAGACAGAAATCTTCTTGAAAGAATAGCTGAAAATAAAATACTCGTAAGCTATCAGCCTTGTTTTCTGGACTACGACATGAAGATAGCCGACAGGTTATGCGGAGCAGAGCTTGCATCTACATCTTATGCTTTTAATACCATGGATGAGCTTATTCCCGGGTATGTATCATACGGAACAGATGCGCCGGTAGAGGACTTTGACCCCTTTGCCAACATATATTACGCAGTAACAAGGAAAAATTCTGACGGTACACAGGTGTTTTACCCTCAAGAATGTGTAGACATCTATACTGCTATAGATGCCTATACAAAAAACAGCGCCTTTGCCGAGTTCTGTGAAAACAGCAAAGGACGCGTAAGAGAAGGCTATCTGGCGGATTTTGCAGTGCTGGATACGGACATTTTTATGGTTGCACCTGAAGATATAAGGAACACCAGGGTCACCGAAACCGTAGTTGGCGGTAAAACCGTATACAGCATTATATGAGTTATAATCCTATTTAATAGAGTTTTTGTAATTTTTTACATGTTTTTTTCCATGAATCTAAGAGCATTTCTGAAATATATGTCATCGAGCTGTTCAGATGATAATCCTCTTTTAAGCAGGTATTCATACATTTCGATGACCTTGGATGGAGAACTTAAGCAATCTGGCAGCTGGGCGCCGTCAAAGTCGGAACCCAGAGCCAGATTTTTTTCTGCACCTAAATCAATAAAGTGGCATATGTGCTGATAGAACATATCTGCATAATTTACAGAATCATTGTCAAGTGAACTGTCGCTGATGAAGGCCGTGTAGTAGTTAAGTCCTATAAGGCAATCTCGCTTTACCAGCTCTTTTATCATATCATCTGTAAGATTTCTCTTATGTGAGCAGATAGAACGGGCGTTGGAATGTGTTGCCATAAAAGGCTTGGTTGCAACATTTAAAAGATCGTCAAAACCCCTGTCGTTAAGATGGGAGATATCTACTATAATACCGTTATCTTCCATAAGGGGAATAACAGCTTTTCCAAATTCTGAAAGACCTTTTTCTGTGTTATGACCGGAACCGATTTCGTTTTCTCCGTTCCACACAAGAGTCATCACCTTAACTCCGTCTTTTGCTATTTCTTTTACTCTCTCTATATTGCCCGCAAGGACGCTTCCGCCTTCCACTGTTAAAATGGAAGCAAACTTTCCGTCTGACCATGCTGATTCGATGTCGGCAGAAGATCTGCACTGCACAACACTGTCTTCGAATAGCTTCAACTGGGCAAAG
>JAQXRN010000069.1 GCA_029218545.1 Bacillota bacterium
CAACTTATTTATGCTATTTATAGTAATTGACTTAGCATAGTTACTTTCTTCGCATAAGGCGGTTTATGCTAAGCTTTGCATATACCACCTTATGCGAAGAAGCAGACTATGCAAAGAAAGTGAAATTTTCTTCGTAAATAAAGGAAATTTTTCAAACCAACTTTGCATAGTATCTACCAATAATACTAGAGATTAATTAACCATGCCATTAAATTACTATTTTCGTTCCAATTTGGCAAATTAGAATCAACCAAATCAGGATAAGCATTTTCTAATGCTTTCCGCTTGAGTTCAGAATCAGCTCTGGCATAGATTTCTGTTGTTTTTATATCACTATGCCCGAGAAAATCGCGTATATAAATCAGATTTACACCCGCTTGGAGAAGATGCACCGCCTTAGAATGGCGTAGCATGTGACATTTCACCTTTTCAGGCACCTTATCAGACAACACGTTTGCCATTTGGGCATACTTGTTTAAAATATAAGCCACGCCCTCTTTAGTCAGCTTATTATGCTGCCTGTTCGTAAACAGAGGATATTCAGCTTTATGTGTTTGATTAAGTTTATTTTCTGAAATATATGCTTCTAAAAGCAAAGCGGTATTCTTCATTATAGGAACTCGCCTTGTTTTATTTCCCTTTCCGTTTATTATTAATATCGGATTATTTCCGCCTATGAAATTTTTAACAGAAAGGTCAATGATTTCTTGAACTCTTGCGCCACTATCATACATCAGACTTAACATCGTAAGGTCACGCCGTCCCTGAGAAGTGGATTTATCCGGTTGTTGTAACAGAATTTTAATTCCTTCCACTGACAGATGTTCTACCACTACTTTTTGCTTCTTTTTTAATGGTATAGCAAGTATTTTTTGATAATAATACAAATATTCAGGCGATTCCGCCTGAGCGTACCTAAAAAAAGAATGTATAGCAGTCAATCGAAGATTTCTCGTAGAAATAGAGCAATTACGTTCTGTTTCTAACCAAATTAAGAAATTTTCAATCAATTCTGCGGATAATTTTTTCATCATAAGTCTTTCCGGGGGAACCGCAACTTCACTTTCGCAATAAAAGAGAAGTAACTTAAAAGTATCCCGATAAGATTTAATTGTATTCCTACTGACATTTTTCTGAACAGGGAGATATTCTGATAGAAACGCTGTAAGAAGCATTGAAAAATCAGTTGGTTTCATAAGAGAACACCTCCATTTCTGGAATGATATCCTTATAACATTTTTCCAATTTCACCCTAATATCAGGAAATACATCCGCAGTCCACTTTAGGTAGTATGCTGTTTCGTTAAAAGTCTGATGCCCTAAATAGGTGCGCATCATTGGAATTAAAACCAAAAGGTCTTTATCCTGAATAGCCCATTCTTTAAGTCGATAAACACAATACGAGTGGCGAAAATCGTGAATTCTCGGTCCGTCTCCAGTATGTGAGATACCAGCTTTCCAGAGAAAACGTCGGAAATTCTTATAAATATTTCCTAAAGTCATAGGTTTATCCTTATATCCTGGAAAGAAGTAATTATCGGGTTTCGAAAAAGAATGAACTTGTTCTGCATAGCGAGAAAGTCGCAATACTGTAGATTTGGGCATAGGTACCAAACGGTTATTATGATTTTTTGAATCATTAATTGTTAATACACCATTTTGCAAATCAACATCTTTAACTTTAAGCAATCTTGCTTCAGAACAACGTAATCCACACGAAAAGAGTAATCTAAAAAATTCCGGCATGATCAAGTGCCGATAAGGAACAATTGAGCAATAATGACATTTATCTGTTTCCGTAAAAAAATCTTGCAGTTCCTTTAAAGTATAAATATGTGGCACATATTGTTGTCCTTTAGGATAGTAATTTTGAGGAAGTACCCATGCGGTAATTCCAATGCTATTCAAATACTTTGAAAACTGTCGTATTACGGAAGCACGCGAACAATGATTTGCAGAAGTTTCATACATTGTTTTTGCGCACCAATGAGTAACCGCTTCTTTTGTAAGTGCTACAACATTTGGATAATGCAATACAAGATGATTATCAAATCTTTTTAAAATGCCCGGCTCAGAGGAGTATTTATACCCTAAAGAGCGTTTGAGAGAAATGAAATTATACATTTCTTTCTTGAACGGTCCTTCAAAAATCGGTTCAACCACGGCTAATCACCTCCTCAAAATCCAACGGACATTCTGCCAACCGTGCCATATCCACTTTTAGATATACAGCGGTCGAATTTGTATCCAGATGTCCTATAATGTCAGATATGACAGGAAGCGGTGTATCTTTCTCAAGAAGTACACTTGCCATTGTATGTCGTAAGCTGTGCATTCCACGGTGTTTGCCGGATATTGAGATATGAGCTTTTATCATATACGCCTTTATTATTTGGTGTAAATGGTCACCTTCTGAAAAAGGCAAAAATGGTGCCGTATGTCGTAGAAAAATATACGGACTGTCAACCTTTGGTCTTCCATATTTTAAATAGTCAATTACAGCCCATCCAACGTCCTGCACAAGCGGTAATTCTACAGGTTGTTTTGTCTTTGACTGAATAAAATACAATTTATTTTCAGACCAGTTAAAGTTCTCAAACTTAAGACCTTTAATGTCGGCACAGCGAAGACCTAACCGACAGGCGATTAAAATGATAGCATAATCTCTTTTTCCTTTTGGACTGCCGCGATCAATTGCTCCAATTAGTTGCTTTAATTCCTCTTTTGTCCATACGGAAGGAATGGATGTTTGTTTTCGAGTTCTTACCATAGGCATATCTGCCACAAAATCTTTTGTAACAATACCTTTGTTATAAAGAAATCGGAAAAAAGCACGTAATGAACAAATGTGTTGCTCCACAGTTTTATAAGTGAAACCGGATAAAGTTTGAATATAGGCATAAATAATTTCTATATTTACTTCATCGAAATTTAACATATTGTTTGATGTTAAATAATCCATCATATAAGAGGATTGTTTCACATAATGGTCTGTGGTAACGGGCGAATAACCTTTTTTAACACAATGTGCTTGAAATTGTTGTTTTATCTCTAGAAAAAATGGGGTTGTGATTATTTCCTTGTGCTTCATATAACGCCGTAATATTGCGTGATGAAGTTGGAAATCTCCTACCATTCTAATGACACGCAACTCTTGCGTTTCAGCTTGCGGGAGAACTCTTGCAAAGTCATCTTGCGTTATGCCGAAAAACTCATAAACAAAGTCTATGCCGAGTTGCTCAGTATAGTATTGTTCGCCTCGTTTTTCTGCATATTCCATTAACTGTTTCCAACGCCTACGATAAAAGGTCATACTTCCTTTAGCATAGCCTAATCGTAGAAGCTCTTGCTCAAGTTCGGAAATAAGTGTGGATAATGGTTTCTTGTCCATAGGTTACCTCCAATAAGATAATTTTGAGATTTGTTCTCATAAATATCTTAGGAGACTATGCAAAGTTATGCAAGAAAAAACAACTTATTTATGCTATTTATAGTAATTGACTTAGCATAGTTACTTTCTTCGCATAAGGAGGCATACTTTCCCCTCTCTTATCTAATATTGTTCTTAATTAATTGGATTGGTGGATAGCAAGTCAATGGGAAACGTTTCCTACAAGACATAACTATGACCAAATCAATCCAAATGGAAGTATTGACAGAGGAAATGCGTACAGGGCGTTGAGAAATACAAATCTTAAGGAAATATATATAGTTCGATATGCTGATGACTTTAAAATCTTCTGCAAAAACCGTAGCGATGCAAATAAAATATTTATTGCAACAAAAAATTGGCTATGGGAACGATTGGGTTTGCAGATAAGCGAAGAAAAATCTAAAGTGGTTAATTTGAAAAAGGGATATTCTGAATTTTTAGGGTTTAAATTAAAGGCAATTAAAAGAGGAAATAAATATGTTGTATCCTCACGAGTAAATGACAAAGCTTTACAACGAATAACTGTTGAACTGAAAGAACAGATAAAGAAAATAGCTACACCAATCAATTTGAATGATGAAGCCAAAGAGGTAAGTCTATACAATTCAATGGTTATGGGAATACATAATTACTACTGTATTGCAACCAAATGTTCA
>JAQXRN010000070.1 GCA_029218545.1 Bacillota bacterium
GCCTCTTACTGTATTCATTTACAGCATCAGTCCAGTATTTTTCCTTTAGTTTTCCTATACAAATAACCTGAATTTTCATCTTTTACACCATCTATCTATTACTAAATTACAATCAAGTCGCCCACTTTGTTTTCTTCTAAAACATCCAATTTAAGATGCTTTCCTATGTAAAAGTCCTCTTCCTCGAGGATATTCTTAACGGTAAGATATGCCTGCTGCGGCGTATTATTTTCTCTGCTCAGATGGGCTAGAAACACATGTGGAACATTTGGTTTACTGAAGGTCTTCAGATATCTTGTTATGCACATGCCCGCTGCTTCATTTGAAAGATGACCCACATCGCTTAATATCCTGCGCTTGACCTGATAAGGGTAAGAGCCGTAGAGAAGGATATTGACTTCATGATTAGATTCAATAACGAGGCTGTCCGAATCTGCAATAGCCTCATTAATTCTTTCAGTAACCGTTCCCGTATCTGTAACTATAGTTATCTTTTTGCCATCCTTTTTAAAGCTGAAGGCCACCGGTTCAGATGCGTCGTGAGAAATTTCAAAAGCAGTCACCTCTATGTCTCCAATTGTAAAAACCTGGTCCTTTTCGATGATGCAAAGCTTCTCTTCAGGTAGCTTGCTGCCTTTGGCATTTACAGATTCAAAGGTACCTCTTGTTCCATAAACGAGAGTTTCACTGCAACCCTTAATAAATCCCTTCACCCCTCTTATGTGGTCCACATGTTCATGGGTAACCAGTATGCCGCTGAAAGCTTCAGGCTCAAGCTCCATCTCCTTTACAGCATTTCTCAGCTTTACACCGGTTAATCCTGCATCTAACAATATGAGCGTATTCTCACTTCTTATACAATAACTGTTTCCTCTACTGCTGCTTGCTATAGGACAAAATCCTAAACTCATCTATGCTTTTTCTCCTCGTCAAAATTATCTCTATGGATTATACCACTTTTTCATTGTACAATCACTACAAATAAGCCATAATATATATTGCCTGTTTTTAGTGGCGGAAAGGGATTAATAACCATGAAATTAGTTAAGATATATACAGATGGCGGCTGCTCAGGCAACCAGTCAAAAACTAACCTGGGAGGCTGGGGTGCCGTACTTGAATTCGGTCAGCATCAGAAGGAGCTATGGGGTGCCGAAGCCAATACAACAAATAACCGTATGGAGCTTACTGCCGTAATCGAGGCCTTCAAGGCATTAAAAGAGGACGCACTTACTGTCGAAGTGTATTCTGACAGTTCCTATGTAACCAACTGCTTCAGAGAAAAATGGTATGAATCCTGGGAGCAGAACAAATGGAGAAATGCTGCCAAAAAATCCGTAGAAAATCAGGACCTATGGAAAGAGCTTCTTGAACTTGTAAGAAAGCACGATGTTACCTTCTATAGGGTAAAAGGACATGTTAAGCTTCCTCAAGCTGCTGAAGGCGAATTACCCCAAAGTGCCGCTTTGGATAAGCTGTACGACAAATTCGTGCAGACAAACGGTGCACGCTTCAGCTATGAGGATTTTATCTATATTATAAAGATGAACAATATTGTCGATGGACTTGCCAATAAGGGCATTGACTCCATACGATAGGGAGAAATAAACATGAAAGTAACTAAAGTAGTATTCAGTCCCACAGGTGGTACAAGAAAAGTTTTAGACAGCATCATTAAAGGCCTAAATATCAGCTCAGATGAAATAACCGAAATAGGATTAATGAATAAGAAAATGGAGCGCACAACCATTGACGTTGACCCAGATAGCCTCGTCTTCATTGCCATGCCTTCCTACTCAGGAAGAGCTCCTAAAACCGCTATGAAAAGACTTTCAAAGCTTAAAGGCAACGGTGCAAAATGCGTTCTTGTGGCTTCATATGGAAACAGAGAATACGAGGATACCCTTATTGAAATGTACGACGGCGCAATTCAGTGCGGTTTTGTTCCTGTTGCAGCTGCCACAGGCATTGCAGAGCATTCCATAGACAGAACCATGGCAAAGGATCGCCCTGACATTAACGACGAGGAAGTTTTAATGTCCTTTGGTGAAAAAATCCTTCTGACCATTGAATCAGCTGAAAAAGATGTGAAGCTGGAAAATGTTCCCGGCAACAGACCATACAAAGACCTTTCTTCGGGTTCCAACTGCCCAAAACCTGACGAAAAATGCGTCAAATGCGGAAAGTGCCGAGAATACTGCCCTGTAGGTGCTATCGGTGAATTTTTGAAGGGAGACCCTAAAAAATGCATCTCCTGTATGGGCTGCATCCATGTATGCCATAAGAATGCACGCGCTTTAGACGATGAAACCATAGATAGAATCCACGGATTCCTTCAGTCTGTATGTACAACCAAGAAAGAACCTGAACTTTTTGTTGGCTAAAGTTTATCTTATACATATTAATTGAGCGCCAGCGCAATGGTTTTCCCTGACCCTAGACAG
>JAQXRN010000071.1 GCA_029218545.1 Bacillota bacterium
ATACTGACAAGAAGAGAGAAGAAATCCTCTTTCTTTTTGCCAGTTTCTTTACTTTTCGGCTTTAATTTCGGATTTTGAACAAATCCAAAAGAAAAAGCCCTTCGAATTGTCAAATCCGAAAGACTTTGTCTACGCTTTGAGAACAGACTCCGTAAGGGGTCTGTTCTTTTGCTGTCAAGTGTATTAAAGGACTATGTTGCACATATAACTACTCTTTGGTAAAATTTATCAAGAAGAGGTAATGAGAAAAATGAATGAAAAATCAAAAAATAAAATGACAAAAGATACAATCCCGGAAGGCTTTAGCGTTTCTATGGCTATCGTTGATTTAATACCTGTGGTCTTCTTTGGTTTTTCTGCCATAAGAATCGGAAGTCTTTTTGAGAGTACTCTGTTTGTAGCAGGTTCACTGATTTGTCTGGTTTCCGGTGTTGTTAAGGTGCTATGGAAACTGGTTGTGGCAGTTTCAAAAAGAAACATCTGGCCTATGTTTGTTCAGATGCGAATTCTTATGCCTATAGGGTTTTTAACACTTCTGACAGCGCTTATAGTTGACCGAGGTAATCTGAATGCTTCTGCTATTATGGCGGGGATTATCAGTTTTCCGGCCTGCATTTTCTTCGGAACGGGCATTCTTGGGATGATCCTGATGGTTGTCTTTGCCTTTAAAATGGACTCTTCCGACCCAAAAGTAAACTGGCTGGAGCAGACCATCAATGGAATTGCACAGATATGCTTTTTCGCAGGGTTATTGCTTGTTTAATAGTACGTGATTAAGTAATTAGGTAAAGTACATTCATACATGGAGGGAAAAAATGAGCTTAATAAAAGGAATTCATCATATAAGCCTAAAGTGCTGCAATCAGGAAGAATTTAATAAGGTTGTCGATTTTTACGAGAATATTCTAAAGTTGCCGGTCGCTAGAAGTTGGGCAGAAGGCATTATGTTCGACACCGGAAGCGGCATTATTGAAGTCTTTGCGAATGGACAGGATTCTCCCAATCAAGGTGTAATACGGCATTTTGCATTTGCAACAGATGATGTTGACAGCTGCATTGCAAAGGTTAGAGAGGCTGGATTCGAGGTGTTTGTAGAGCCTAAGAATGTTGAAATAAAGTCCGAGCCTCCTTTCCCTATAAGGGTTGCCTTTTGCAAAGGTCCACTTGGAGAAGAAATCGAGTTTTTTGAAGAACGATAGATATATAATAATATAGTCAATACGTATCCAGATACAATATTAATGTTTCGATGGAAATTATAGAGTGTCAGGAGTATAATAGGAACAGGTCTTATCCGGCCGGGCCATACACGGGTATAAGCGTGCAAGGATGATTGCGGTGAATTCCGCAAACAGCTTTGCGCGTTTTTTTATTACAATTAATTATGGTTGATTGAAAAGGAGGAAAGGTAAATGAGTAAAATGAAAAAGGAAACAATTCACGCAAAAGGTTTTGATATCGATATCTATACAACAGATTTCGAAAACGAATATATTTCGTTGACAGACATTGCGAGATACAAAAGCGATGAACCAAAAGACGTAATAAAAAATTGGCTTCGATTAAAAGATACGATAGAATTTTTAGGCTTATGGGAGCAACTGCATAATGAAAATTTTAACATTGTCTAGCAAGAATTACCCCATACTCTTAGGTGGTTGGGATGAATTGCAATAAAAGAACATACGTTCTTGATGTTCGACGTGAATTTTGGTATAATATACTCAATCGATAAGAAAGTAAATATTTTCTGATATCGCACCCAGGTATGGGATTGTGGTGGACGAGTGGAATCATGATGGCGATTATATCCATGTGATGTTCCTAGCCTAGCCAAAAAGTGGACTCAGCAAGTTTATCAATACTTACTAGAGTGCCAGTAGCAGGCTCTTGAAGAAAGAATTCCCTGAGATTCAAAAAAAGCTGTGGAAAGAAATCTTCCGGAGTCAGAGTTTCTGCTTGATAACAGCCGGCAGAGCACCAATTGAAGTGATCAGGGAGTACATTGAAACACGGGGTGAGAAACATGGAAAAGAGCAATAAAGCGTTCCAATTCCGAATTTATCCAACTGAAGAACAGAAAAAATTTTTTGCGAAGACATTTGGGTGCTGTAGATTCATCTATAACCAGATGCTTTCGGATAAGATTGAAGAATATAAGAAGACTGGTAAGATGCTGAAAACCACACCGTCTGCATATAAAAAAGAATTCCCGTGGCTGAAGGAGGTCGATTCTCTTGCCCTGGCGAATGTGCAGCTCCATCTGGAACAGGCATACAGGAATTTCTTTGAACGTCCGGAAATTGGTTTTCCGAAGTTCAAGTCAAAGCATCACAGCCGGAACACATATACTACGAATCTGGTGAATGGAAATATTAGACTTCTTGAGAACGGAATCAAACTCCCGAAAACTGGTGTTGTAAAGGCAAAAATCCACAGACAAATCCCGGAAGGGTTCCGCATGAAGGCTGTGACAGTTGTGAGACAACCTTCAGGGAAGTACTTTATCAGTATTCTTTTTGAATTCTGCCCGGATGAAAACCAAGTTCGGGACAGAGAAGAAAAAGAACGGAAAATTATCGGTATTGATTATGCGATGCATGGGCTGGCAGTATTTTCCGATGGAAGTAAATGCGAATATCCGGATTACTACAGAAAGTCTGAAAAACGGCTGAGCAGGGAGCAGCGAAAGCTGTCACGTTGTAAGCGTGGAAGTTCGAATTATCAGAAACAGAAGAAAAAGGTGGCACGCTGCCATGAGAAGATCAAAAATCAGAGAAGAGACTTTCATAATAAGTCAAGTCGAAAACTGGCGGAAGAGTATGATGTGGTTGGCGTCGAAGATTTAAACATGAAGGCGATGAGCAGGTGTCTGAATTTTGGGAAGAGTGTTTCGGATAACGGTTATGGGATGTTGCTGAACATGCTGGGTTATAAGCTGGAAGACCGTGGAGGACAGCTTGTAAAGGTGGACAGGTTCTTTCCATCTAGCAAAAGGTGCAGTAAGTGTGGAAAGGTCAAACAGGTATTGCCGTTGTCAGAGAGAGTATATCGATGTGAGTGTGGTTATACGAACGATAGGGATGTGAATGCGGCGATCAATATCAGGGAAGAAACATTACGTCTGCTCTCTGCATAAAATATGTCTGTTTCCAGACTGAAGTCGTGTCCATATCTGTACAAAATATAATTGTTATGCCCGTTTCCGGGCTAAAATCGAACCGCCGGGCAGGCGGGGATAGCTTATTGATACTTGCCCCATCAAGGGCATTGAGTAAGAAGCCCCCACTTCAAACAAAGTTAAGTGGTGGGAGCATGTCACAGGGATCGAATTCGACTCCTTTAGGAATGAAGCTGGAAGAAATTCCTTTACTATGTCCCCAAAAAATGGATGGAGTCCACAAATGAAATCATTAAATACAATAGAAAAAACAGATGACTAATTGCTTGAGCGGGGACATATACTTAATTCTATAAAAAACAACATATACTTTCATTTTGAACCGTAATGGTTTAAACTATTGAAAAGTAAGTTTTGGGATATCAAAAGGAGGATTATTATGGAAAACTACAGGAGATTTATTGCCCCTGAGCGGAGAAGCGTTCCAACACCGCCTGATATGGTCAAAGACGGCAAATGTGTATTCGGCACATTCGATAAAGAATTTGAAACCATGGATTTGTTAGGAATCAAAAATCCAACGGCTGCGCCTGACTGTTTCAAGAGACTTAAGCTTACGCTCTGGGAAGCCATGGAGGTTCACCTTGAAGAGGGACTGCTCCTTGCAGTGTGCTGCGACATGGGTGTATTTGGACTTACCTTCCATGTCTTTTATGACAAACGCACCAAGAAAGTCTACAGCTTCAGCACAAAGATCAAGAGCAAAGAGACTATAATATCACCCAATCTTTTACATGGTGCCGAAACAAAGGCTCGTGGCGATAACTTTCACATTCGCTATGTAAACGACTTTCAGGAAGGACGATGCCATGCGGAGGGACATCACGATGGGGATGATGGTCATATTGAGTACAGCTTTGAACTGAAGCGTATTTCTAAACCGGGAGTGGTATCAATTCCTTTCGATGATCCAGATAAACGCTGCCGTCCCCTTTATTCCCAGAAGGACTTCTTTAAAATTGAAGGCAGCCTGACTCTAAACGGTGAGACATTCCACACAACGGAAAACAGCAGTGCGATTATCGACGACCACAGAGGCTATTATCCGAGAAAAGCTCACTACGACTGGCTAACCACCATGGGCATTCATGATGCCGACGGCCAGCGCAAGTGGTTTGCCTTTAACCTGACAAGGAACCAGTCCATTGACCAGGATAAGTATAACGAAAACCTAATCTGGCTTGAAAACAGGACCAGCCTGCTTACTCCAATCACATTCACTAGAGACATTCCAACTATTGACTTTGAGGATCGTGCCCTCTGGAAAGTCAAAGATGACCATGATATGGTAAACATCGAACTCCACGTGGATAACGTGTTCAAGATGATTACACATGCAAAACCTTTTGTCAACATCGAATATTTCGTGGCCTTCGGTACCCTTTACGGATATGTGCGTGATGAAGAAGGTAATAAATATGTTCTTGATGGAATGACAGCCATGGGCGAGGACAAGGATCTATTGTTCTAGAATGCGCTCTTGATTTTGTTCTAGAATGCGCTCTTGATTTTGCCCTTGACTCTCCCCTTAAAGGAGGGTGTACACTCACCTCAGACTTAATAAGGCAACAAGGAGGCAGATATGTTAGAACCAATTAAAATAAGAGGACTGAAACAGAATAACCTAAAAAATATTTCCCTTGATATTCCAAAGAATAAGATTGTTGTTTTTACAGGTGTGTCGGGCTCAGGTAAATCCAGCATTGTTTTCGATACCATTGCTGCAGAAAGCCAGCGCCAGATGAACGAAACCTACAGCGCATGGGTAAGAGGGAGGCTGCCAAAGTACGAGAAACCGAATGTTGAGTTTATAGACAACCTCAACTCATCTGTAATAATAGACCAATCTCGCCTCGGTGGTAACGCAAGGTCAACTGTTGGCACCATCAGCGATATGTATTCACTTCTTCGCCTGATGTTTTCAAGAATCGGTACGCCGGCAGTTGGACCAGCATCATATTTTTCCTTTAACAATCCTAACGGTATGTGTCCAACCTGTTCAGGAATCGGCAAGATTATGGACCTTGATATAACTAACGTAATAGACGAAGATAAAACCTATGACGAGGGTTTCTTTGATCTGCCCGCTTTTGGCAAAGGCAACTACTATTGGAAAGTATACAGACGTCCGGAGTTTTTCAGAACTGATGTTAAGTGGAAAGATTTGACCGAAGAAGAGCAAAACATCCTTCTTTATGGCAGTAGAACAAGGGGCGGAGAGCGCCTGGATAAAAAGCTTGAGGGCGTATATAACCAGTTCAAAAGACTTGTTCTTATGAAGGGCATTGAAGAACAAACCGATTATACACTAAAGAAGATTGCAAAATATTTATATGAATGCCAGTGCCCTGACTGCAGGGGAAAGCGCCTTAATAGCGCAGCTCTTTCCTGTAAAATCAACGGGTACAACATTAACGATATGTGCGAAATGGAGTTTTCACAGCTCCGCAAGGTGCTTGATGATATCCATGATGAACGTGCAGCATCAATAGTTGAACAGCTTAAGGCATCACTGGACAGAATGATAGACATTGGACTCCCATATCTGTTTATGAACAGAGAAAGCTCAACCCTTTCAGGGGGCGAAGCACAGCGTCTTAAGCTGGTGCGATACATGGGAAGCTCCCTTTGCGGTATGATTTACATCTTCGATGAGCCAAGCACAGGTATGCATCCAAGAGATGTGCACAGAATGTCAAACTTGCTGAAAAGCCTGCGTGACAAGGGTAATACTGTTCTTGTTGTTGAGCACGATAAGGATATTATCAGTGTTGCCGATGAGGTTATCGATATCGGTCCACTGGCCGGCAAAAATGGTGGACAGGTTCTATTCCAGGGAAGCTATGAAAATTTGCTTATCAGTGGAACCAAAACAGGTAACGCCCTTTCATCGGAAACTAAGGTAAAGGAAAGGGTGCGCAAGCCAAAGGGATTTCTGCCAATTAGAAATGCCAGCATACACAACCTTAAAAATGTTGATGTAGATATTCCCCTTGGCATTATGACCGTTGTCACAGGAGTTGCAGGCAGCGGCAAATCATCCCTTATTCGAGAGGTTTTTGCAAAGGAATATGAGGAACAGGTTGTGCTCATTGACCAGAGCGCCGTTACAGCAACAGGTCGCTCCACAGTGTGCACCTTCCTTGGATTCTTTGACGAAATAAGAAAGGTTTTTGCCGCAGAAAACAATGCTGACAGGGGTCTATTTACCTTCAACGGCAAAGGTGCCTGCCCTCACTGTAAAGGGCGAGGAATGATAACCACCGAGCTCGTGTTTATGGAGCCCGTGACAACTGTCTGCGAGTACTGCAACGGTTCTCGTTACAGTGATGAGGCCCTTAAGTATACCATCAAGGGCAAGACCATTGTTGACGTTCTGAATATGAGCGTTGAGGAGGCTGTGCCTTTCTTTGCAGATAACAAGAAGATTTCCGCAATGCTCAGCGCGCTTATGGAAGTTGGTCTTTCATATATTTCACTGGGTCAGCCCCTATCCACCTTCTCAGGGGGTGAACGCCAGAGAGTCAAGCTTGCCCAGAACATTAAGAAAAAGGGTAATATCTATATTCTTGATGAGCCGACGACGGGTCTTCATATTGCAGATATTGAAAAGGTTGTTGACATTCTTGAGTCTTTCGTGGACCGAGGCAATACCGTTATCGTTATTGAGCACAATACGGATGTTATGAAACTTGCCGACTATATCATCGACATCGGCCCTGATGGTGGAACCCAGGGCGGCCAGGTGGTTTTCACAGGCACACCAAAGGAAATGATTGAAAAGGGAGACACTATTACTGCGAGATTTTTGAGGAGATAGTTACGGAGAGTGAAAACTCATCATGTGCCCGAATTTAGTTGAACCCGAAAGGGTATAACGAAAAAAGCTGGATTAACACAGGAATATTTTGACAGCGGAAAGAATTGAAACGCTAAGTAGATAACTAAGTAAATAATGGATGAATAATATTGAAAGAAAAGGTTCTCGAACTGCTTGGTGACGTAGGGCTGAATAACGATGAGGCTAATCGCAGAGTACTGAAACTATCAGGTGAGCAGCATGAAGTGTAGCTGCAGTTGGCGTAGATTATATTTCCAGCGGTGCACTGACACATTCTGCCCCGATTTTGGACATTTCCCTAAAAAACCTTCATGCTATAGAATAAAAAATGACTCTCTGAGGGTCATTTTTTGTTGCTAAAAAGACTAGAACATTGATTATCAGTTCTAAAAAAGATATAATAAAGTGTCAGGGAACGCACATCTTGCGATGCAGACTGACGGAAAGGAAAGTAAAAATGAAGACTAGAAACTTCAATAAAATTATAGCACTTATTGTAGCAGTGATAATGGCGATGTCTTTGCTGTCCGGTTGTGGAGCAAAGAAGTCCAAAAGTGAAGATGATAACACCGTAACGGTGTATATGTGGAGTTCTGCTTTGTACAACGGCTATGCCCAATATATTCAGTCGCAGCTTCCCGATGTAGATATTCAATTTGTGGTGGGAAACAATGATCTTGACTTCTACAATTTTCTGAAAGAAAATGGCTCGCTGCCGGATATCATTACCTGCAGACGCTTTTCTTTGCATGATTCAGCAGAGCTGAAAGACCAGCTGCTTGACCTTTCTTCTACAGATGCGTCAGGTGCTGTGTATGCATCTTATCTTGATAATTTCACAAATGCTGATGGCACAGTCAACTGGCTGCCTCTTTGCGGTGAAGTGGATGGGCTGATTTTAAACAGAAAGCTCTTTGAACAATACAATATTCCAATTCCAACAGATTATGAGAGCTTAGTTTCCGCATGTCAGGCCTTTGAAAAAGTGGGTATCCGAGGTTTCGTTGCAGATTTTGAATATGACTATACATGCATGGAAGTTCTTCAGGGTCTTTCAATTTCGGAAATCAATTCAATGGAAGGCCGCTCGTGGAGAAGAAACTATGAGGATCCTACAGACAGTAGTGTTACAGGTCTTGATGATAAAATATGGCCAAAGGCTTTTGAAACTATGGAAAAGTTCATTAAGGACGTGAATCTTCGTCCTGAAGATCTGGAGAAGAATTACACTCCTGTGATTAATATGTTTACTGAGGGAAAGGCTGCTATAATCCGTGCAGTCGGAATGAATGTAGTGGAATTTCAGAAAATGGGTGTGGATGCGGTATTTAGCCCATATTTCGGACAGAATGGTGAACAGTGGCTTCTTACTTATCCTCAGTTCCAGGTGGCATTAAACGCAGACCTGGAAAATAACAAGACTCATCATGACAATGCCATGGATGTATTAAATGTGATGCTTTCTGATGAGGCACAGAACGTTCTTTCACAGGGCGGAGATGTAATTGCATACAGCCGAAATGTTGATCTTGAGCTTTCTCCTTATCTAAACAACCTGAAACCTTTTATTGACAAGAACCATCTGTATATAAGAATTGCATCAAACGACTTTTTCGCCGCTTCCAAAGAAGTTGTATCAAAAATGATCAAAGGCGAATATAATGCTGAGCAGGCATACAAGGCATTTGATAAGATGCTTACCAAACCAAAAGACAAGGATAATAAGATTGTGCTTTCTCTGGATAAGGGATATTCTAATGTTTTCCACAAAGAGGGCGGTAATGAATCATATTCTGCTATGGCTAACACACTTAGGGGACACTATGGTAGCGATGTTCTTATCGCAACTGCCAACAGCTTTACAGGTTCAGTCCTGAAGACAGACTATACAGCAGCTCTGGCAGCCAATATGATCATGCCTAACCCACTGGAGGCGTGGAAGAGTGAAATGACCGGTGCACAGCTTAAAAAGACCATCAAAGCATATGTAGAGGGCATTGATGGCGGTCTGACACCATTTAACCGTGGCTCACTGCCTATTGTTAGCGGTATTTCAATAGAAGTAAAAGAATCAAAGGGTAGCTATACCCTTGTCAAGGTTTTAAAAGACGGCAGGGAAATCCAGGATGAAGACACCTTCAATGTAACCTGCTTGAATGTTCCAGCTAATATGACTTCTCTTCTTGAGGATACAAGCTTTGTATTCCAGCATGAAGAACTGAGAGTTAAGCAGGAATGGACCGAATATGTCTTAGGCGGAGGTACCATGGCAGAACCTGAAAACTATATTACACTGAAGTAGCATTGCTAAGAACTGAAACGAGAGAAAAATGAAAAAAAGAATAATTGCAGTACTGCTGTCACTTCTGCTAAGCCTTACGGCCTGCGGCGGTAAAGACAGCGATAAAACTGAGATTACCATGTACCTATGGGACAAGTCTATGACAGAAGAACTGACTCCATGGCTTGAAGAACAGTTCCCGGACATTGACTTTACATTTGTTATCGGGTACAACACCATGGATTATTATACGGATTTGGACGCGAGAGATAATCTGCCGGATATTATCACATGCAGACGCTTTTCACTCAACGATGCGGCACATATGTCTGATTTGTTGATGGACTTAAGCGAAACAGATGTGGTGGGAAGCTATTTTGACACATATATCCAAAATAATCGTGAGTCTAATGGCGATATTCACTGGCTGCCTATGTGTGCAGAGGTGGACGGTTATATCGCAAATGCAGATTTGTTTGCCAAATATGAGATTGAACTTCCTACAAATTATGAAGAATTTGTTCAAGCATGCCGAAAGTTTGAGCAACTAGGTCTGAAAGGATATATAAACGACTATAGAGAAGACTATTCATGCATGGAAGCACTTCAGGGCTGTGCAATTCCGGATCTGATGACTATGGATGGCACAAAATGGCGTTCGGAATATGAGAGCGAGACTGATGATAAGCAGGTAGGTCTGGATAAAAAAGTATGGCCTGTGGCATTTCAAAAGCTTGAACAGTATTTAAAGGACACTGCGACAGAACCGGCTGACGTCAAAATGAGTTTCCATGAAATGATAGAAGCATTTTTAGCGGGTGAGACAGCTATTATGAGAGGGACTGCCAGCAACTGCGTATCCCTTAGACAAGAAAGTGGCAAGAATATTGTGATGCTGCCGTATTTCGGTGAAACTTCAGAGGATAACTGGCTTTTGACATACCCAACCTGTCAGGTGGCAGTCAACAAGAAAGTTGAACAGGACTTTAAGAAAACTGAAGCGGTAACAAGGATACTTGAAGCAATGTTCAGTGAAGAAGGACAGCGAAAGACTTCTGTCAACAATGCTGTGCTGAGCTACAATAAAAATGTAAACATTGAGATAAATGATGTGTTTTCTCAAGTGACTGACTGCATAAATGGAAACAGGATGTATATGCGCCTTGCTTCAACGGAAATGTTCGCCATTTCCAAAAATGTGGTGCAAAAAATGATACAGGGAGAATATGGGGCAGAAGAAGCCTATAAAGATTTTAACACGCAGCTTACTGCAGGAAAAGACGTTGAAACTTCTGAAATCGTCACTACACAGAAAACCGCCTATGATTATGCTTTAGGCGAAAAGGGAAGTCCCGCAGCATCTGCTGTAACCAATACCATTAGAAAGCAATGGGCAAGCGACATTGCCATCGGCTACTCAAGCGTAGTCAGTGCGCCTGTTTTTGAGGGTGATTATACCAGACAGCAGTTAAACTGGCTCCTGGCAAATCGCCTTGCAATAAGACATGGGTCCCTGACCGGTTCTGAGGTTAAAGAAATGATGGAATGGCTCGTTAATGTTAAAAAGGATGGTTCAAATCCTATTCGCCATAAAAATTTGATTCCTGTAACGAGCGGAATGGAATATCAGCTGATATACAAAGGCAATGGCCAATACTCTCTTGGTAAATTATCTATAAATGGTCAGCCTATTGAAGATGATGTGGTTTATTCAGTTATGATATTTGGAGATGAGGATTACATCCAATCACCGCTTTACGGTAATTCTCCTATGCCACAGGAATTGAGCAGCAAAATGGAAGCCACAGACAAAAACATTTATACACTGTTTAATACAGCGCTTGAAGGAGGAAACCAGCTGGAAACTCCAACGGAGTACGTTGCTATTATGTAAATTTGACAAATACCTACAATAACCGGAGGCTTTAGCATGGCCAAGAGCGTTACAAACAAATTAAGAACATTATATATAATGGATGCCCTAATGGAAAAAAGCGATGAGAATCACAGGCTCTCTGTAAAAGACTTTTTGAGCATACTTGAGTCATACGGCATAGAGGCAGAAAGAAAAAGCATATATGACGATATAGAAACATTGAAGGTATGGGGAATGGACATCCTGTACACAAAGGAGAGACCTGCAGGGTATTATCTTGCCAGCAGGCAGTTTGAGCTGACGGAACTTAAGCTCCTTGTAGATGCAGTCCAGTCTTC
>JAQXRN010000072.1 GCA_029218545.1 Bacillota bacterium
TCTTTGCTTCCATCCATCTTAACCAGTTCAACTGCGCCTTCAGGAATCTGGCTGAAATATCCTACGCCATATCCGTACATGATATTGTCGTCTTCGGAAATGTATGTAACGTTTGTCATTGTTTCATTTGGATAAGTAACAGATCCTAAGCAGTCCATAGCACCCTTGCAGTTGCTTCTTACAAGACTTGTTCCGAACAGAGTCTTATAGCCGTTTACAGCACTGCTACTGTATCCAATGTATGGAGTTCCCGACTTAACAGCTGCCAGTGCAGAGGAGTTAAGTGCACTTGCACCAACAATCACATCAGCTTTTGTCACATCTGTTGTAACGTTAAAGTTCATCAGTTCCATCGCTACTCTGTCATAGTTCCAGTTAGCTGAAGAAACCTTTGAAGAACCAACATAACCGGAATCCTTAGCTGAAGGAACACCTGTAATATACACTGTTGGAGCCTTTTTAATAACCTTAGCGGTATACTTTGAACCATCTACACCTTTTGCGTCAAGGATGTAATCATTGCATACTGTCAGGTAGTCCTTGTAGGAGCAGATAAAGTTACCCTTTTCACTGCCCTTTGTAATCATTGATACAGTCTTGCCATCCTTAAGCAGCTTGTTAACTGCTGAAGTGGATGATTCATTTACATTTGTAATGATAACTTCAGAGCCCTTAACACCTTCGAAAGAGGATGTAAGAGAAGCTAAATATGCTGTGCACTGTTCATAACCATATGAAGTTCCCATCGCGCCCTTAATTGCAGTGTATGCTGCGGTCTTTGCCACAGTTACCATATCAAATCCGCGAGTTTCGTTAAAGGTGGTGATTCCTTCTGAATAAAGAACTGTCCAGTCTGTAATCAATGTACCATCGTATAACAGGCCGTTAGCTACGGAACGCTTTGCCTGATACATTGAAACGATTGCTGTTCCCTTTGGATATTCTACGCCGTCATATGTAAATGACTTGGTAGCTATGTTTATCTTAACGTCGTTTCTTGTCAGAAGTTCAAGCATATCGGCTGCAGCCTGAACATTTTTCTGATTTTCGCTGTCTAAAGGAATGATATAGCATTCCGGATAGAAGTTTCCGTTTTCGCCTTCGCCATCGTATTCAGGACGGAAAAGCTTTGATTCTGCGCCTTCCTTATCATTCTGATCTGCAAACCACTGGCCTACAAGTTCATATGCGTCTGAGTTAAAGTTTGTAACACCACGCTCAAAGATTTCTGTCTGGCACTTCAGGTATTCTAATTTAGCAGCTGCGATATAGTCAGCCTGTCCAAGGATACCATAGCTTACTGCTTTTGCAGATTCAGTATTGTATGCAGGAAGTTCTACTGTGTAGGCCACAGTTCCCTGAAGCATCGCAAACTGTGGAGTGTAGCTTGTGGACATATCGTCCCATGGATCTGACCACTCAGTTCCGCCGTCCGATGTTTTTTCAAGATAATCGCGCTGAGGAATAACATAGCTGTTATGCATGGAGTTATTGGCTACAGCTGCAATACCCAATGCTTCGCCACCTTTCATAAGGTGTTTTGCAAGCAGATCGTATTCGAAATTTGGTTCGTGTGGCGGGTCGCATGGCTCACACTGGAAAGCTGATACTCTTCCGTGGAATTCTGTAAATGAAACAGGGTTGAATTTGCCGATAAGCTTCTGCATATTCTGTGTTTCAGAAGTTGTCTGGAAAGAGTTGTCACGGTTAAGGTCATATCCGTTTTCGGCTGTACGTGTGATAAATGTACGTCCATCTACGTTTTCTTCAGGAACAATTATGAAGAAAACATCATCTAGCATGTCATTAATACTTACATCTATTGTATCCTGAGTGTAGTACTTATTCAGGTCAACAACACCTGATTTTTTATTGCCTGCTTTAATATATCCCAGGCAGGTTGAGTCAGCTGCTACAAGTTCAGGCATTGCAAGGTCTTTTCTCTCAGCGGCAAGCTGTGCTTGTCCTTCTGCGGTAAAGCCTGTAAGCTTGTTATACTGTAATGTGCCGCCTGCACCTGCATTTGCCAGCATCCAAGCAAAGTTCATGATGCCGTCTGCGGCTGCTACTTCGTTAGCATGGATATTTGAATACAGAACAGGAACCTTGATGTCGTCGTATTCACCTGACTTAATTCCAGCTAAAACTGCTGTCGGGTCTGTTTCGGCTTTTTCTGTAAATGCCAGCCAGTTATCTACATCGGCTTTTTCTCCTGCAATAATCAGGTAAGGCATATTTCTTCCACCGGTTGATGTTCCCATGGAATATTCTTCAGCATAAAGACCATTTTCTGTAGCCTTAGCAGCAAGCTGTGTTATTTCGTTGTAAATTTCATACATTGTATGGAAACCCTCGTAAGGAAGAACCTTTACTGTCTTGGTTCCTGTTGTTACAGCCTTTCCATCCTTGTCTACAACAGAAATATTAAAGTATCCGCAGATATCTAAATACGCTCCGCCATTTTGGTGAGGTGCACTGTAATCTGCATATATTTCCTTAGTTATTCTGTCTTGAGCATAAAAATACACATTTGAATCAAACTTAACTTCTAAATCAGCTTTGCCTGTTTTGTCGTTAGCAACTGCTTTAAAACTGAAGTTTGTAAACTGATTGTTAAGGCTTTCGTTATTCTGGTCTTCTGCCTTTTGAGTTTCCCAGATACTGTCCTCATCATTCATTGCACCGCCATCTTTTTGATTTGGGAACAATTCATCATCAACATATGGCTTAGACTCATCCCTGATAAGATTAACTATCACTTTATTATTAGCATCGCTTAATATAGCGTTTAATATAGCGTTTAGATCATCTAGTGTTTTGTCTGTTGGTAATACAACTTTAATGTCTTTTTTGTCTGCAGCTAATGGAATCTCTATGTCTGCTTTATGTATATACTCAATATAATCAGCAGTGTCTGTTGCTGCAACTGCAACATCTACATTTACCGCTGTCATCGGAAGCAGCATTGCTACAGTTAAGACAATTACGAGCAATTTTTCTTTGATTTTAAATTTTGAACAGCTCATTTTACCATTTTCCTCCTTTGTTTTATTGTTTTATCATGGAACCTATTCTACCACCGTTTTGCATAAAGTCAACACATTTTTGCATAAAAATTCATAAAAAATTCATTTTCCCTTGGAATTACCTAATTTTTACAATAGTTTGTGAATAAAAAAACACGCCCCGTTTCTTGAGCGTGTTCTTTTAATGCATTTAATCATTCTTCTAATCAATCATTTAATAAGATAATACATCTTTTATCAGCCTGGTGGCCAAGTCATCTTTCTCTTTCCTAAAATGTGGAAATGAAGGTGCTTCACAGTCTGGAATGCGTCTTCGCCATTGTTGTTTACAACTCTGTATCCGTTTTCAAGACCTAATTCTGCAGCAATCTTTGGAATTGTGCACATGATATGTCCCATAAGTTCCTTATCTTCTTCTGTAACGCCGTCTAAAGAAGCGATGTGCTTTTTAGGAATTACAAGAACATGAACAGGAGCCTGAGGTTCTAAATCGTGGAAGCAAATGATTTTATCATCTTCATAAGCCACATTTGATGGTATTTCGTGGTTTGCAATCATGCAAAAAATACAATCTGCCATTTATATTTCTCCTTTCATTCCTTCCTTATATTTTTCAAGAAGCTTTACTTCTCTGAAACAATTTAAATCTGCATCTGTTCCCTTGGCATAGACTTTAATGTAGTTGTCTGTATAGCCCACCAGATAATCGCCATCCCATTCTTCAAAGAGAACGGTCCGGATTGAGCCACTGCATCTCTTAAAGAATTCTTCAGAAGCTTTTTCTCCTGCTTCCATAAGTCTTGTTACTCTCTCGTTCTTTACCTGAGACTGAACCTGTTCCTTCATCATGGCCGCAGCAGTTCCCTCTCGCTTTGAATATCTGAAGGCATGCACCTTGCAGAAGCCTGCCTTTTTCACAAGTTCCAGGCTATCCTCAAAATCCTCTTCTGTTTCATTTGGAAAGCCTACAATTATGTCCGTTGTGATTCCATAAAGTGGATCGCATTCTCTCAAGACCTTGACAATATCCAGATATTCCTTCTGCCCATAAGGTCTGTTCATAAGTTTCAGCACATGGTCGCTTCCGCTCTGGGCGGAAAGGTGCAGATGGTGGCAGAGCTTATCATATTTCATAAGTCGTCTTACATATTCTGCGTTTATTACTGCCGGTTCAAGGGAACTCAATCTGATTCTGAAATTCCCTTCGATTTGGCAGATTGCCTTAATAATGGACTCAATGCCTTCTTCTCCTGCCCAGCGAGGATATTTTTCACTAAAACCTTCTTCCGTTCCGTATAAAGCCGTGTTTATTCCTGTGAGGATTATTTCTTTAAATCCCTTCTCTATGAGGGTTCTGGCTTCTTCAAGGACTTCTTCAGGGTTACGGCTTCTCACCTTGCCCCTCGCAAAAGGAATAAGGCAGTAGGAGCAGAATCGGTCACAGCCTTCCTGAATCTTAATATATGCTCTTGTACGAGTTTCCATGGAGGTGATTATACCTCTGTCCTGGTACTCGCACAGTTCTTCGTATGCTTTTATATGCTTTTGAGGAGATTTTTCTTTCATAAACTCCTTCACATAGCTCAGTAAATTGTTTTTCTCCCCTGTACCTGCTACAATATCCACCTCAGGAAGGGCTTCAATCTCTTCCGGCTTAATCTGGGCATAGCATCCTGTTACTGCAATTATTGCGTCAGGATTACCCTTTTTCATCCTTCTGATGTACTGTCTGGACTTCCTGTCAGCAAGATTTGTTACAGTACAAGTATTTATAACATATACATCGGCAAAATCCTCTTCGCCCACAGCCTCAAAGCCTTCTTTGACAAACTGCTGGCGCATGGATTCTGTTTCGTATTGATTTACCTTACAGCCTAAAGTATGGAATGCTACTTTCATCTCATCATCCTTTTCGTTAAACTAATACGCTTATTATATCATAAGCGGCCTTCTTTAGGAATAGAATATTCTGGAGGTGTTCGCTGTGAAAAAAAGACTAAAGCTTTTTGGTATAACCTTTTTAATCTTTGGAATGTGCCTTGTATGCGGTCTCGTAATTCCATCCAATTCAGCCATATATCCTGTCAGCGGCAATATAATGGTTCCTGCAGCCACCGATACCAGAACATCCGTAGAACTTCCCGTCCTTATGTACCATAGCATTTCCAATGACACAGCAAAGAATGAATATAATATTACTCCACAGGCTTTCGAATCTGATTTGAAATGGCTGCAAGACAATGGCTATACCACGATTTCAGCAAAGCAATTGGCAGATTACGTTGAAAACGGCACTATGCTGCCCCAAAAGCCCGTGTTGCTGACATTCGATGACGGATATGAAAACAACTATACCAATGCCTTTCCGCTTCTTAAGAAATATAACATGAAGGCAGTCATTTCCCTCATCGGAAAGGACCTGAAATTAAGTGAAAAACAGATAAAGGAAATGCATGATTCCGGCCTTGTGGAAATCGGCAGCCATACATATGACCTTCATTCCATCAATGGTGATGTCAAGGGTGCTGATAAAAAGCCCGGAGAAACTCAGGAGGAATACAGAAAAAGATTAACTGATGATCTTCAAAAAAGCATAGATGAAATCACGCGAATTACAGGCGAAGCGCCCATAGTCTTTGCATGGCCCTATGGAGCATATCCTTTAGACAGAAGCGCCGATCAGATATTGAAAGATTTGGGATTTAAAGTAAGTCTGACAAGTTATCAGATAAAAAACAATATTGGAAGAGAGAACCCTGACAGCCTTCTTGGTCTGAGACGTTTTTTGAGAACTCCCGATTTTGACATTAATAAGATTATTTGATACAATAGCCCTAATAATAGTGGAGGTGAAACAAAATGACAAAAAACAGAGAAGAAAAGATTGCTGATGTAACAGTTAACGTAGATGTCTCCAAAATAGTAAGAAATGTCGGTATTGCAGGTGTATGTATCGTAGGAATTATCTTCGGATGCAACACTTATCGCAAAGTTCTACAGTGGAAAAAAGAAGAGATGTAAAAAAATAGTCTGAGGTTCGACGCGGTATACAACCGGCTGAACCCCAGACTTTTTATTTTCTATTTATCCACATCTGTAAGCTGCGTACCGATTACAGTTCCAGCTCGTACATGGTCATGGCAAGTGCCGCAGGACCTGCAGTTTCTGTTCTTAAAATGGTCTTCCCGAGGGAAACCCTTTCTGCCCCTATTCCATCAAGAGCATCAACTTCCTTGTCTGCAAAGCCCCCTTCCGGACCTATGATAATGGCAACGGTCTTAGGCTTTTCACCGGAATCTGCAATTTTTCTCAGGCAGTCCTTGATAGTTCTGTTATCCTCATTTTCATAAGGAAAAAGTATCAGATCATAGTCGCAAAGCTGGTGTAGTGCCTGATTAAACCTGCACGCCTCCTGAATATCAGGAATAATACCGCGCTTGCATTGCTTAACAGCTTCATCGCTTATCTTCTGCCACCTGTCAAGCTTCTTTCCAAAATTGCCCTTGTCCACAACCACGGTTCTTTCCATAAAAACAGGGACGATGGAGTTGACCCCTAATTCAACGCATTTTTGAATGATGCCCTCCATCTTGCCCGCTTTTGGAATGCCCTGAAACAGCGTAACCAGAAGCTCAGGCTCTCTGGCAAACTTCTGCTTGTCAAGAATCAGAAGCACCGCTTCCTTATCGCCAAGTTCTTCAATCTCAACATGGTACTCCCAAGCAGAGCCATCGGAAATATCCATTTCATCACCAACTGACATTCTCAAAACCTTTTTCATATGGTGAAGATCCTGTTTATCTGTCATGTATATGTATTTACCATCAATGTCTGATGGTTTTACAAAGAATCTACTCATCTTATCCTCCGCAAGATTTGGCTTATTATCCTCCGCTAGATTTGGCTTGGCCTAAATTGTAGCCGCAATTGCGCACCACATTCCGTCTTCACGGATTTCCAGAATCTTAAAGCCGCATTCCTCAATGGCTGCCGCAACCATATCTCTCTTTTCCACGAGAATACCTGAAGAAATATATGTACCACCGGGCACGATATGACCAGGTACGCTGCCGGAAAGCATCATAACAAGGTCTGCCATCAAATTGGCAACAACTATTTCTGCTCTAAAGTCTATTCCCTTTGTAAGGTCGCCATACTGCGCTTTTGCAACGTCAGTAACCTTATTCAGTTCAATATTCTGCTGCGCAACTTCAACGGCAACAAGGTCTATTTCAACCCCCAGAACCTCCGACGCACCCAGAAGTGCTCCTGCTATTGACAAAATTCCCGAGCCGCATCCCACGTCTAAAACCTTATCACCCGGCTTCAGATAATCCTCCATCAGCTTGAGGCAAAGGGAAGTGGTTTCATGAGTTCCTGTACCAAAGGCCATTCCCGGGTCGATTTCAATTACCAGATCATCTTCTTTTGCCTCATAACCGTACCATGTAGGTTTGACAACTATTTTACGGCCTACCTTTGCTGGCTTAAAGAATTCCTTCCACTTGTCCTTCCACTCGGAATCATCTTCCATGGATACCTTTACCACCGCTTCAGGGAAAGCCTCGCACACTGCCTTGACAGCATTCATTGCAAGATCTTTGTTTTCCTTAGTATCTTCCAGATAGAAAGTAACCTTAGGACTCCTGTTTTCTCTCTCAAGAACTTCCGGTGCGATGTAGTCCCACTCGTAGTCCACTTCTTTATTCAAAAGTCTCTGCAAATCTGCAGGGTCTTCTACCACTGTTTCAACAATATCATTCATAAGAAGAACTCCTACCACAGGCTCAAGTTCTTCTGCTCTTACTTCTATGTCTACTTGTATATAATTCATTTTTAGTCCTCCTAGCCCTTTATTTTACACTATTTCAGCGGTGCCTGCAAAGGGTTTGTTTTTTGCATGCCAAGATGATAAAATTATCTCGTCAGTCGATAAAACACGAGGTATCATAATGAAAAAAACGCATTTTACAACGGGAGAATTCGCCAAGCTCTGCAATGTGAACAAGCAGACACTCTTCTACTACGACCAGGAGGGTATTTTCTGCCCCGAATTCATTGCAGAAAACGGCTACAGATACTATTCCTACACCCAGCTTGAGACCTTCACCGTCATTTCAATGCTAAGGGATTTAGGTGTGCAGATAAAAGAAATCAAGGCCCACATGGACAACCGTTCCCCTGAGGCTTTAATTGAGCTAATGAAATCCAAGCAGGAAGAAATCGATAGCAAAATACAGTTTCTCCAGTGGTCTAAAAGATATATTGATAACAAAATCAGAGTGACAAGAGAAGGCATCGAAGCGCCGGTGGGTCAGGTGCTGCTTCAGGACATCCCTTCAAGGAACATGATTGTTTCTGCTTACGAGGGCACCATCGATGACATAACCATAACAAAACGCCTTGCAGAGCACATGGAAAACTGCAGTTCACTGGGCATTTACGATGCAACTCCAATTGGTGCCATGATTCCTACAGGCAGCATCACAAGAACCAGCTACAGATACACAAAGTATTATACTGTCATAGATGAAGTAGTAAAAAGCGACCTGTGCCAGACTGCCTACGGCGGAAGTTATCTCGTAATCTACGACAATGAGGGCTATAACAATGTGCACAGAAACTGCCTGAAAGTCCTCCATTATGCAAAGGAAAATGGTATAGAGCTTTCAGATACCTTCTACGAAGATGTAATATTAGACGACCTGTCCACAAAGGGCTATTACAATTATCTCATAAAACTTTCCATAAAAATAAAGTAGGGGGCTGAAATTTCAGTTCCCTACAAAGCATACAACGGCAAGTTAACAAGCCAATCTTCTTTTTTATAGTCTGCCATTGAGATGCGGACAGATATCTCCGGTGAAAATTTTTCTCGATAAATCTTTAGACTCTTTG
>JAQXRN010000073.1 GCA_029218545.1 Bacillota bacterium
GTTCAACCCAATTTTTATTGAAAGAATTTATATATTTTTTCCAATTTCTTTTTTCCCTTACTTCATTTGCTAATCTTCCGCCTATGGCATCATGATAAATTGGTTTTTTATAAATTTTATTTAAGTAATAAAGTAAGGGGAAAAACACATTCCTGCCATTATGCGAAAGCAACACAAACACGTAATCGCAGTCATGTAATAATCGAGCTGTTTTATAAGGCAAAAATAACAATTGTTTTTTTACCTGATATGTTTCAATGCACATTATTGAGGATTCAGGAAATCTATTAATGAGCGCCTGTTTTAAAACTCTCGTTTTTATAGTTTGTCCATCATATAGTTCCTCATTTTCTGCCAAGCGACCAATAATTCCAATTTTCATACTACACCTCTTTATAGTTCTATCCTCAATAGGCGCCCCTTTTCTGCAATAAATTCTTCGCTAAAATTAGGAAGCACACCAGACGCAGGCGAAAAGGTCAATTCACCAAAATATATCTTTCCGTTTATATCATATAAATCCACCCGCACAAAATCAAAATCAGCAGCCAAAGTTTTGCTTATCTCAATCATACGCCCTAAATTCTCTGGACGTTCGAATTCATATTTCCCTTTTTCTGCACCTACCATTGCATCTATAGGCTCCCAGTCTAGGGTATAAATCCGTTTTTGCACCCCACTCACCCGGTTACCACATACCAAAACAAAATCAGGGATCCCATGAAAGCAATGAAATTTGTAATCAATAATACTGTCTGCATCTTGCAGGAATTTTTCAAATATTATTCTATGCGGTATTTTTTTGTAATGTGGTTCAATGCACGCTCGCGGATAATCTTCATGCAACCATTTATTTGCCAGTTTTATTACTTCATCCTCTATTATTTGGGATTTATTATCACATATTAAATTCATTGCACAACCATGTGTTGCCTTCATAGCAAACTGGTTGGGCAATGCAGAATAAACGATCTCACTAGCATTTGAACACACGGGAGCACATAGCGGAACTAAAATATCTTCCAGTCCTTTATCGACAACATATTCTCTGACCGCATACTTGTCTGAACATTTTGACTTTAGTTCATCTTCTATATATAATTCCATATAACACAGCTTATCCGCTAATGTCTCTGGGTTCTTTAAATTAAGATTTCTATGGAAGCGAATTTTAGCATCTAACTTTTTTGTAAATGTAACTCCAAATATTGCCACGCTAACATTCAAGAAAGCCCTATAAATCGATTTTGCCTCCATTATTTCTTTCCTCCAAGATATACCCTTTTCCAAACAGCCATAAATGCGTATCTCACAAAGCAGTAGCAACTGAATGGTAGTGATAATTTTTCAATATCCCTATATAAACTCCAGACACCTTTTACTGCTTTAACCTTATTACTGCTTAATGAATTTGCTGCTCTGCGGTATTCCGCAAGGACTTCATCAATTCCATAGCATTTAAAACCAGCTTTTAGAACCTGAAGCCACGTTGCAGCATCTTGTCTCCGACGAATATCCGGCATGACAAGGTATTTCTTATCTACAATACTTGTATCGACCATAATGCCAACCGTCTGTAACAAGTTATTTGTCAGGAATCCCACATAGTCCACTGACGGAAGCATATGTACTTCTTTATTCAGCGCATTTCCTTCGTCGTCAATCACTTCATAAGATGCGCAGGAAAAGCCGCAATTGTGATCTTTCATAAAACGAACTTGCTTTTCCAATTTTGTTGGCTTCCATATATCATCTGCGTCCAAATAGGCTACAAATCGGCCAGAAGATTCACCGAGAGAACGATTTCTTGCTTTTGCTGCACCGCCATTCTCGCTCTGCCTAAGGAACCTTACTCTTGGATCATTTTTAGAGATCTCGTCTACGATTTTTACTGTATTGTCTGATGAGCAGTCATCTACAATAATCATTTCCCAGTTTGAGTAAGTCTGATTCTGAACAGATTCAATTGTCTCTCTTATATATCTTTCACTATTCCATGATGGAGTAATGATTGAAACTTTATCTTCCATATACCTCTCCACAATTCCAATTCTTAGTCCCTGCCAAACAGGTCTCTCGTATATACCTTGTCCCTTACATCGTCCAAGCAGCTATCGTATCTGTTAGCAACAATCGCATCGCTCATGCTCTTGAACTTCTCTAGATTATTCACCACCAGACTGCCAAAGAAGGTCTCACCATCTTTGAGCGTAGGCTCAAAGATAACCACAGTAGCACCCTTTGCCTTGATGCGCTTCATGACACCCTGGATGCTGCTCTGCCGGAAGTTATCGGAATTTGCTTTCATGGTCAGTCTGTATACACCGACTACCACCTCCCGTTCCTTCTCTCTGGAATAGCCTTCGGAATTGCCATAGCATCCTGCAATTTCAAGGACACGGTCTGCAATGAAATCCTTCCGGGTCCGGTTGCTCTCTACGATCGCTTCAATCAGATTCTCGGGAACGTCCGCATAATTTGCCAA
>JAQXRN010000074.1 GCA_029218545.1 Bacillota bacterium
TCCGGGGAAGCAAAGAGAGAGAATGTGCATTTCAGAGCACCCCTTCGGGACACTGAAACGATATTCCGGGGCAGATTATGTCTTGTGCAAAGGAATAAAGAAAACCACAGGAGAACTGGGGTTATCATTTCTTGCGTATAATCTGAAAAGAATGATAAAAATGATGGGTGTGAGGGAAATAGAAACAGCAATGAGGGGAGTATAGATTCTCAGAAGGCAGAAGCCTTTATTTTTTTGCATGAAAAAACCCCGAAATTGTTGAAATTCCAGGGTTTTCAGTCCTTTTCGGACACTCTGTGGTGCGGTCTAAGGGATTCGAACCCCCATGGTCTCCCACACGGACCTGAACCGTGCGCGTCTGCCAATTCCGCCAAGACCGCATGTATAGCATTTTGCGAACACTAATACTATACACCTTTTGTGGTTATTTTTCAATAGAAATTTTCTTTTCTTCTAAACGTCTGTATACATTTCTTCTTATCAGCGCATATAGAACTGAGAATATCGGAATAAACACTATTATTCCCAAGATGCCCGACACATTGCCACCTATTATTACAGCAAGCAGTGTCCAAAGAGCAGGAAGACCAACAGAACCGCCAACCACTCTTGGATATACAAGCTGTCCTTCAATCTGCTGCACTACAAAGAATACTATGATAAATACCAGCATCTTCTGAAAGCTTATTACACCAATCATCAGCGCTCCGAAGAACAGTCCTATGAAAGCCCCGATATACGGAATAAGTGAAAATGCACCGATTAAAACAGAAATGGTTGCAGCATAAGGGAACTTGCCAATAAACAGCACCACAAAGAACATTAATGCAAGAATACACGCCTCAAGACACTGTCCCGAAAGGAAGTTGGCAAAGGTCTTATAAGTCAAGGATGCCACTTCGCACGCCTCATCTGCCCAGCTTTTCTTCATATATGCATATGCAAGCTGTCTTGCCTGTCTTCCCAGTTTTTTCTTGCTGGCAAGGATGTAAAGAGCAATGATAACGCCAAAAACAAAGTTTGTAAGGACGCTGAAGACGCTTGTTGCCGCTTCACTCGCTGTGCTCAGAAGGAGCATTCCCCCGCTTTTTAGAGCCGTTACAATTTTGTCGGAATCAAGCTCGGGAATAAATTCCTTAATCAGATGGGTATCCAGTCCATAGCTGTCTAAGATGGCTATCCAGTCAGGATAAGACTTCTGAACTATCTGAATTATACTTTTTATTGATTCCACAAGGTTAGGGAACACCACATTTGCAATAAAGAATAGCACCAAAAGGAATGATAATAAAGTCAGTGTGATGCTTATCGGCGCCTTTGCCTTCTTAATAATGGAATTTTCATTGGAAAGCCTGTCAATATTCCTCTCGAAAAAGCTCATAGGCACATTAAGTATGAATGCAATTGCACCTCCGACTATGAGAGGCATAGCAAGCCCTATTAAAGTCCCTGCAACTGCCATTACTTTGCTGATATGCGTAAGTCCTACAAACAGAAGAACTCCAAAGGTTATCAGAAGAAGATTCTGTTTAAACTTTCCATCAGGTCTGAAATCCATAATACTCCCCTTTCTATTTCTTCTTTGTTATCCAAAGTATCTGTGGAGCACGCTCTGACTGGTTAAGCATATTTGCAAACACGCAGTGATATGCCTTGCTGTCTAAGTTTTGTGCCCAGCTTAAAATCATTTGCTTTTCCTCATTGCCTTCATCATGACCCGGGTACAGCGTGATGGATAATAACCCGCCAACCTTCAGGATTTCCAGTGATTTCTCGATGGCCAAAAGCGAAGTTTCCACTTTAGTTGTTATGGATTTATCTCCTCCCGGCAAAAACCCCAGGTTGAACAAAATTACACATGGAGGTTCTGAGACATATGAGTCGATTTTACCATGACTGTCGTTAATCAGAACAACTTTTCCTTCAGGACCTATCTCAATTTCTTCTGATTCAAGCAGTCTCCTTGTGTTCTCTATGGCATCATTTTGAATATCAAAAGCATATACCTTTCCAGCCCTTTTTGCAAGCCAAAGTGTATCGTTGCCGTTACCACAGGTGCAGTCTACAGCTACTTCTTTTTCCCTTATATATTTCTCGCACATATAAAGTGCCAGTTCCGTAGTGTGCTGAAGAATATTTATCTCTTTCAAAGTCTAACCTTTCTATAAATAAATCCCAAACCAAAGCAAGGTCTGGGATTAATGCCTTTTATTTTCCTCTACTCAATTTCGCCTTCTTCTATGTAGTCATTTTCTATCATGCATGCAATTACCTGCTGTCTGCGCTGTTCTGCGAGTTCAGGGTTTGCATCCAGCGAATAAGCGGAAGGCGCCTGAGGTATGCCTGCAAGCATTGTACTTTCATAATCATTCAACTGAGCCGGTTTTTTGTTAAAATACCCCATACTTGCATCGTAAATTCCTGTGTATCCCGATCCAAAGTATATGATATTCACATACATTTCCAGAATTTCATTTTTTTCGTACTCTTTTTCTATATCGATTGCGATGAACATCTCTGCCAGCTTCCTGGCGAAATCCTTGTCCTGCTCAAAGTACATATTTCTTGCAAGTTGCTGTGTGATTGTGCTTCCTCCCTGATAAAGTCCGCCTGATTTTATGTTTCCGACAACAGCCCTGACTGTGGAAATGGGATCCACGCCCTTGTGATACAAAAATCTGCAGTCCTCCACCGCGATTACCGCATCGGTGTAGGTTTCGGTCAGCTGGCTGTATGGAACATAATTATCCATGGACTGAAGTTCCCTGACTTTTTCATCGATGGGCATCTGCTCAATAGCCTTATGGTACATATCGTTTGCTTTGTAATAGGTACCTCCCAGCCAGAAAGCCGCAACAATCAGTATTATTACTATAAGTCTCTTAATGAGTTTCATCGTTTCTAACCTTAAACAAACTCTTGCCGTGAACAGCTACGAATTCTTTCAGGTTTGCAACGTGGTTTTCTGCCACAACCTTAGCTTTCCCTGTATCCCCGCTTAGGATTGCTTCTTCAATTTCTTCGTGTTCTCTTGGCATTCTCTCATATCTTGAGAAATCATCATAATATATGTATCTGAATCTCAACGCCAGTTCCTGAACCTGTGAAAGCAGAGTTTCTAAAGTCTTATTGTCACTGTAGTTTACAATAAGCTGGTGGAATAACTCATCACATTTAATGATTTCGTCTGTGTTTCCACTTGCTACTGCATCATTATATGCCTTGCTTGCTTTGATAAAGTCTCTCTTTTCTTCTTCAGTAACCTTTCTTGCAGCAAGCGAAGCCGCCATTCCTTCAAGTGTCTGACGAACTTCCAAAACGTCCAGCATATCCTTAATGGAAATGTCAGACGCATAAGCCCCTCTTCTTGGTTCAATTGTAACCAGTCCTTCTTTTTCAAGCTTTCTGATAGCCTCTCTCACAGGGGTACGGCTTACACCCATTTCATCTGCAAGATCAACTTCCATCATACGAGTCCCCGGCGCAATTTCTCCAACAAGGATCTGTCTTTTTAATTCCTCATAAACAATTTCTCTCAGGGGTCTGTGATTTTGCAAATCAAAGTTTAACATCCTGTATCCTCCATTTTATAACTATAGTGTGGTTGTCCAATATGCTTCATACCCCTCTTTGCGAAACTTTCTGCATGCTTTCTGAGCATGTGAGAGTTTGTCGAAAAGAGCAAAGACAGTGGGACCACTTCCTGTCATTAATACCTTTGCCGCTGTGGTTTCAGCCGCAACCTTTTCTTTTAGTATTTTTACGTCCTGATAATTTGCCAGTGTATACTCCTCCAAAACGTTAATCATATTATCGTATACAACCTGTCCATCATTGGTTCTGAGCGCTGAAACCAAAGCTTCGGTATCGGGCCTTTCTGTTATTTCACATTGATCGATGCCCTTATATACTTCTTTTGTAGATACCCCGAAGTTTGGTTTTACAAGCAGAACCGCTCTCTTAAATCTGCTTTTAAGAGGTGTGAGCTCCGCGCCCGTTCCCTCGCACAAGGCGCATCCATATCTTGTGTTTTGTATCAGCAGGCAGAAAGGAACATCTGCTCCTAAAGGTTCTCCCAGCTCACACATCTGTTTCGTGTCGAGCTTCAATCCCCACAGTCTGTTAAGTGCAACAATCAGTGCCGCACCATTGCCGCTTCCTCCTGCAAGACCTGCCGCCACCGGCAGATGTTTTTCAATGTTAATTTCTATTGTTCCGCCACCAACCTGGTGTCCGAATTTATCGATCATCAGCTGTGCAGCTTTATACGCAAGGTTTCGCTCATCAGTAGGCAGATAATGCTTGTTGCAGCTTAGATTGATGCTGATTTCATCTCCAGCGGTTTCCGTCCATCCCACATCCACATAATCGTGAAGTGCTATTTTTTGCATGATGCTTTGAAGAACGTGATACCCATCATCTCTTACACCACAAACATCCAGTGACAGATTAACTTTTCCATAGGATTTTATTCTTATCTGTTCCATCTTGCTGCTCCTGATAAACGCTCCTGATAAATGCTTCTGTTAAAAATGAGAGGAACAGAGCCTCTCATTTCTTATAAACTATTTCTTTTTCTTGCCTTTGGAAGCTTTTTTAGCGTTTTTTTCGGCTCTTGCTTTTTCGGCTTCCGCTTTTCTAGCTGCAGCATATTTACTTCCTGCTGCATAAGCTGAACGTCTTTCGCTTACTCTGTACTTGTTGATATCCTCTTCTTCGTAGTAATACAGATCCTCTTCTTCTTTTGCGGCTTTTTTAGCAGCTTTCTCTGCCTGTTTAGCCTTCTTCTTCTGATCCTTTTCTACGATTTCTTCTACAGATTTACCTGTTTTCTTTGCTTCTTTATAAGGATTTACAACTTCTTCCTTCTTCTTTGCTTCTTCTACTGTCTTCTTAGCAGCTCTAGTGGAAACTACCATCATTCCGCCAAACATTACAACCATCATTGCAATACTGATCATGGAGTTTGCACTCTGATTTAATGTTTTAAATGTTATAGTCTCATCCTTGCCTAAAGTGTTACCCTTGTCTGATACAAGATCACCGGAAATCTTCAATGTGTACTCTGAATTGCTCTTTGCTCTGAGCTGCTTGTTTGAAGAGGTGTCAAGAAGTACTAAAACTACTCCTTTTTCTCCTTCGTGATAAAGCACTCTTGTTGGAAGCTTCTTGCCTTCTTCATCATAAAGCTGAAAACATTCTTTATTAGCCTTGCCTACTTCTGATTCAGATAAATCTTCACTGAAATAAAGCTTTACTCCTAAGTTCTCAATGGAAGCTCCTGTTGAGCCATCCTTTGGATATGAACTTTCAATTGTAAGGCTGCTACCAAAACAAAGAGAAGTAGATAATGCAACCATTAGTGCTACAATTGATAAAATCGCACCTAATCTTTTCATTCTTGTGTGTCCTCCAGTTTCTGTTCTTTAGTTCTTTTTCTCAAAGTTTTAAAAAAGTCTTTTAAAATTCTGCTGCATTCCTCCTGCAGAATTCCTGTTTCTGTTATTACATTATGATTAAGCCTTGGTTCCTGCACAATGTTGAAAACAGAGCCGCAAGCACCTGCTTTCGGGTCCATGGTTCCTATGTACAATTTCTCTATTCTTGACCAGACGATTGCACCTGCACACATACTGCAAGGCTCACAAGTCACGTACATTTCGCAGCCCATAAGCCTCCATCCTCCCAGATTCTCAGAGGCTTCCCTTATTGCTATCATCTCTGCATGAGCCGTTGGATCCTTTGAAGTTTCAGTCAGGTTATAACCTCTGCCTATTACTTCACCGTCCTTGACAATTACGGCTCCAATGGGCACCTCGCCTAAGTCTTTTGCTTTTTTAGCTTCTTCCAAAGCCAGTTCCATAAACTTTTCCATATACCTTACTATACTACCATAATCTAAATTCAAATTCAACTTAATTTTGCACAGAAAAAAATACTTGACTATAGCTTCCTGTCTGCTGCTCCTCCTTTATACCTCACTTATTTTCAAAGTTTTGGCATCGATTCTTGCAATCCAGTAACCATATACTACCCGTGCCACCTCCGGCGTCATCTTCTCAAGACTCTCATAAAGTTCTTCCCCACCCTTTATTGGCTGCCACAATGTGAACCCTGTTTTCCCCTTTGCAGGCTGTTCTTCTATGATAAACCTTCCGGGAATGCCGATATAGTCACCATCTTTTCCATTGCCGATGATAAAATGACCATATTTATGGGCATTTGTATATCCTTCAGGACAGAAAAGCTTCAGCATATCTGTATTTTCGTTTCTCTTCCATCTGCTTTTGGTCTCATCATCAGTAAAAACTCTGCCTCTCTGATTTCTTTCCATATGAACCCCCCTCTTTTTTATATTTATGCTCTAGGATTACATTTTTTCAAACAGGATTACTTTTTTTCAAAAAAGAAATCAAAAATAATTTAATTTGTTTAAGGTCACTTTTTCATGTGTATAATTAATTTAACGAAGGACAATAAAGGAGTGAAAAACATGAGCGTAAATATTACTTCAAATGTTCCACGCAAAGAGGAACTGGCATACGTTGAATATCTTGAAAATAAATATAACAGAAAGTTAAAGAGCCTCGACATCAAAGCTGATGGCGAGTTCGTAGATTTAAATTATGAATTTGAAAGTGTTCCATTTGAAAGAATCCGCAGAATTACAGGCTATCTTGTAGGTACAATGGATCAGTGGAATGATGCAAAATCTGCAGAAGAAGCAGATCGTGTTAAGCATGATGTTTCTTCACCTATGGAAATGCTGTAAGCAGTAACAATATGTTATAACTGTAAGCCATAACTAAGAATATTAAAAGGACATCCCTCAGCAAGGATGCCCTTTTTTTATTCTAACAACGTCAACTTATTTAGTTTCTATACTTTTTATCCTAGCCAATGCCTCCAAGAATGCTTCCAAGCACCAGTACTGCGATTGTAAGTCCGCAGAACACATACTTGCTGGCGAACTCAAACCATCCGCCGATTTTTTTCTTTGCTCCCATGTCAATCTGTTCTCTGACAAAGTCCTTTCCGCAAACCCAGAAGAACATGATTCCCGCAATCAGTGCACCCAGTGGACAGATGTAAATTGAGCAGATATCCATCCATCCTGAAACTATTCCTTCAATGCAGATAGCTATTACTGAGCCTACAAGGGCAATTATGCATACAGCCTTCTTCCTTGAGAAACCAAACTTTGTCTGCAGCGCCTCAACCGGTGTTTCGAACAGATTTACCAGTGAAGTAAGCCCTGCAAAGGCTACAGCCAGGAAGAATATTACCATTACAACCTTGCCTCCGGGCATATTAGCAAACACGTTAGGAAGGAAAATGAACATCAGTCCGGGGCCGCCGCTTGTAAGTTCCTGTCCGGCAGTTGCCATTGCCGGAATGATAGTTATGGCCGCAACAAGAGCCGCCATTGTATCCCAGAAGGAAACTGTTCTTGCGCTATATGGCACGTCAACATCCTTCTTAAGGTATGAACCGTAAACAAGGGTACCCGACCCTGCAAGGGAAAGGGAGAAAAATGCCTGTCCTAAAGCATATACCCATGTCTTGCCGTTAAAAAGTACAGACCAGTCAGGGTGTGTCAGATAGCGATATCCGTCTGCTGCTCCCGGAAGAGTTGCAATATAAATAGCCATACCCACAAACATTACGAAGAACAAAGGCATCATAACCTTATTTGCCTTTTCAATGCCTGAAGCAATCCCATATATCATGATTAAAAAAGCAAGCGCCAGGGCAACAAGATGCCATCCGACATTTCCAAAGGATACTGCTGTCTGTCCAAACAGTCCCGCATATTCTTCTACACTTGTAGCTTCAAACAGGCTTCCTGTGACTGCTCCGAAGAGGTACTTCAATATCCATCCCACTACTACAGAATATCCGATAGCTAAGGCAAGGCTTCCCAGTACAGGAATAAGCGATAAGGTTTCACCAAGGGCTCTGCCTTTTCCTGCCCGTTCAGTAGCCTTTCCGTATGCTCCCATAGGGCCTGCATTCATAGCTCTGCCAAAGGCCATCTCACCGATAACCCCTGTAAAGCCAATAACAATTACGCATATAAAATATGGAATCAGAAATGCTGCACCGCCGAAGGCAGAAACTCTCGCAGGGAACAGCCAGATATTACCCATTCCTACAGCGGAACCGATGCACGCAATTATGAATCCACTTCTTGTCTTAAAACTGTCTCTTTCCATGATTTCTCCTAGTCTCCAAATTTTATCTATAGATAGCATACTTTATTTTAAGATTTATTTCAACAAATTGAGCCTAAAATGTCATTTCATTGTACTTGAAATTTGAAACATGTAGGAATATAATGAATTTGATTGTATTTTAACAAATTTTAAAGGAGATGTTTACATATGTACAAGAACGCTTTAAGACCCGCTTGGGCAGAAATCAATTTAACTAATCTTGATTATAATATCAAGAACATCAAAGCAAAAATTGGCGACAGAGAAATGATCGGCGTTATAAAGGCTGATGCATATGGTCACGGAAGTGTTAAAGTTGCTGAAGTTTTAAGAGCAAACGGATGCAAGACTTTTGCAGTTGCAACATTACACGAAGCTATCACTCTTCGTGAAGGCGGCGCTACAGAAGAAATTATCATTTTAGGACTTACTCCTGACATGTATGCTGACACTATCGTTGATTACGATTTAACACCTGTAGTCAATGACTCTGCAAATGCTGCTGTAATCGATGCTGCCGCTAAGGCTAAGGGTAAGGTAGTTAGAGGTCTAATCGCAGTAGATACAGGTATGGGTCGTATCGGTTACTTGGCTGATGAAACAGAATATGCTGTTGAAGACGTCAAGAAGATTGCTGCTCTTGAAAACTTTAAGATTAAGGGAATGTTCTCACATATGTCAACAGCTGACGCTTTTGATAAAACTTACTCACACCAGCAGGAAGAAAAGTACAATAAGTTCTACGAAGCATTAACTGCTGCCGGAATTGAAATTCCATTCAGAACTCTTGCAAACAGCGCTTCCATTATGGAACTTCCTACTGTTCACTTCGACGCTTGCCGCCCTGGTATCATTCTTTACGGATGCTATCCTTCAGATGAAGTTGATAAGAATCAGCTTGCAATTAAACCTGTTATGTCCGTTAAGGCTAACATCGTTCACTTAAAGGATGTTCCTGCAGGATTCTCAGTAGGTTACGGCAGAAAATATATCTCAGAAAGACCTAGCAAAATCGCTACAATTACATTAGGATATGCTGACGGATATCCTCGTCCATACTCAGCTCAGGCTAAGGTTTTAGTTAACGGATGTGTTGCACCTATCGCAGGTAACATCTGCATGGACCAGTGCATGATCGATGTAACTGACGTTCCTGATGTTAAGGTCGGCGATGAAGTAATCATCATGGGTACAGACGGCAAGAATACCATCTTAGCTGATGATATCGCTAAGGCAACAGGCACAATCAACTATGAAATCGTTTGTGCTTTCGGCCAGAGACTTCCAAAAGTTTATGTAAAATAACATTTTATATAAAAAAATGCCCGGGCATTTAATTGCCCGGGTTATTCTTTGCCTTCCCATGTACAGCCGTTTTCTTCAAAACTAAAAGCATCTGTCAGCGTCACGTTTCTTATATCTCCCCTATATTCAACACTAAGTATCGCACTGTACTTAACATTTTCCAACAAATCACTTACATCGAAGGTTGCCGTACATGTTCCATCTTCGTACTCTGCCACAACGGTCGCACCGGGAACCATATTATCTTTGGTAGATAATGTTACAGAATATTCGATATCTTCATTTCCTATACTTGGCACAAATGTGCATACAACTTTCTTGCTGTCACAATAAAACGAAAGATTTGATGCCTCTATTTTTTCAGGCAGCACAATCTTTGAATCCTTCTCGAAAAGACCGTTTCCAAAGAAGCTTTTGCCTATCAGGATGCCTATAACAACAAGAACAATAAGAAATGATGCTTTCCAAAGGTTTGCTGTCCGCCTGTTTTTAATTGCAAGCTGCTCGTTAATCTGGGCCAGTGATTCTACAATGGAAGCCGTTTCAATCTTATCTTCATTCTCCGAATCTCCTAACAAGGTGGCCACAGAAACATCTAATGCATCTGCGATTCTGCACAGTGTATCTGCATCAGGAACCGCTGTTCCTTTTTCCCATTTGGATATAGTTTGCCTCACAACATTCAGCTTAACCGATAAAGCTTCCTGTGTCAGTCCTCGTTCTTTTCGAACTTTCGCAAGATTTTCATTTAACATTAAGCTCGTCCCCTTTCCGTTTCGTTCTTATACTTACATACTAGGAAACTTTCTCTATGGTATCAAGCAACCGGCATGCGCAATGCGCACTTGTGCGTCGCAATACTGTAACAAGTGTGAAAAATCAGCTTTCAAAATCCTTTTTCTCTATGTTTCAATGACTATATCTGCACTTTTTTCCACATCAAAGGCTTTAAAATAAGCGTTTTCCATAGGAATCCACTGAGCTTCAAAACGCTTTGCCATCTCGTCTCCGTTTCTTTCTGTTATTCGTTTCAACTGAGTTTCAGGCGCAGTCTTCATAAATATTTTATAGTCATAAAGCCCCAAAAATTCCGGTCTCATGGAATAGGCTCCTTCTACTACGATTACTTTTTTATTGTTTTCTATTCTTTTATATTCTGTGATTTCCATCATACTGCAGTCAAATACTCCGTATTCAAAGGGGCGCATTCTCTGAATTTTAGATGCAACCTCCGCCTCGAATCTTTCGTAGTGGACATTTCCACCTGCCTCCTTCAGCCTCTCTTCAGTTCTGAGATTTTGAGGTAAAAAGAAATCATCCATATGTATTACTTCTGCTCCAAGCTGAAATTCCAGTCTTTCGGCTAAAGTGCTCTTTCCCGATGCAGACATGCCGTCTATTGCCACCACAAGCTGAAGTTTACCCGTCATCATTTTTTTGATATTATCGATAATCTGTGTCATCATTTCTTAAGAAGACCTCCAACCAATACAAAATATGTAGGCACCTTACCATCTTCAACCCACTCCAGCTCATATCCCATAAGTTTAGAAACCGTTCGCCCTACATCACCACCAAGCGATTCGATAGAATATCTCATTAGCTGTGGATGTCTGCACGGTTTTCCATGACTACGCGTGCAGCCCTCTTCCCTGCACATGCTGCAGCTTCCGGCACTTAATGAAACTGAGCCCGGAAATTGTTTTTCCATTTCATAAAGCTCCCTGGTCATATCTTCTTTGACTTCCATCATTATCTCGTAGCTTCCCTGCTCGTCAACATCCTTTGAAAAGATTATTTTCCTTGCGATAACCACAAACTCCTTGTACTCTTTCCAATAGTCCTCGGGATTAAAGTCATAGGACGGACAGGACCATACTTTATCGTAGTTTTTACATTCCTTGCAATATTCAAGAAATTCAGCAACATTCACATAATCCTTTACGTATTTGGGCACACTAATTCTACATTCTTTTTTCTCTATGGTATACATATTCATTTCCTTTCTTGAATTATAATAAGTATAGCATAATATGGTCTTTTATGTTAGAATATATTAACGTATTACATGGAGGTTACTATGAAAAAGTTTTTATCATTATTATTGGTTTTAGTACTCTGCTTCAGCTTTGTTGCATGTGGACAGAAGGATAACAATACAGACGCAGGTGATATTGTAAATCCAATGACCATTTACATTTCAATGCTTGACAATGCAGAGGATGATCTTGAGTTAAAGGACTTTGAGGAAGTTAAAAAAGTAGAATTTGTTGTTGAGGAAGGTTCCACTGTTTTAGAAGCAACCCAGTTATACTGCATTGCTAACGATTTAAACATTGAATTGAGCTCCGATAAGACTTACATTACTTCAATGGCAGGAGTTACGCAGGGTGACTACAGAGATACAACAGGCTGGATTTATGAATTAAACGACGAGGCCGTTATGGTTTCTGCAGATAAGCAGGAATTAAAAGAAGGCGACCATATTTCCTGGGAATTTTTAGACTGGACTCAAGCAGGAATGTAACAGCTAATTGCAAAAGTCATAACAAATCACAAAAAGCATTAGAGGCTGCATCACGGCAGCCTCTTTTATTATGCAAAAGTTCCTCTTTTTCAGTCAGCTAGTCAATCTTTTCTACGGTATCAACATATTTACACTGAAGTACAAATCTCTTGAAGTCATCACTGTCTTCTGTGCATGTTGAAAGTGTAAGAATCCTTTCCCCGCTCTGAGGAGCTGTTGTTTCCTTGTAGTAATTCTTGCTTGTAGTCAGTTTGACATAATTGTTATATGCCCCCTGGCCTTCTTTGAAAATATCAAAGGTTCCGTCTTCTACATCAGCAGTATAGCATGAATACACCTCGAACTTGTCCCAGTTTCCATCAGTTTTCATAATATATACATATGGATGTTCGTCTCTGTACTCTTCCTTCGTAAATTTGTCAAGAGTTCCGAACATGGCTCCGTTGTGCATGTTATGTCCGTATATGACGGTATGGGCATCAGAATAGTCGGCAGCATTTCTATAATCCATAAATATGCTTCCGGCAAAAAGCCATTCTTTCTCATATGTTCTGTTCAGATAATAGCTGTTATCCTGTCCCTGTAGAATGGGATAACTTATGTCAGTATCTTTGATATATATCCAGCCTTTGACATCCTTGTTCATAGCAACAAGCTTTGCAAGGTCTACATATCTGATTACACCGTGATCATCTGACTCTACAAACTCCTCTTCGGCTGCATCATAATAGTCATCAATTTCTTTATAATCTAAAACGATGCCGACCACCTTATAAAGGGCAAATAAAAACACAACTATGCAAATAAGCATCAAAACCGTGTACAATCCCTTTGGAAATTTCTTTTTTTCTTGCATATCCTTTTCTACCTCTTTTGCCTCTCTGAAAAAACAAGGCGACCTTCGATAACAAAAGTCGCCCGATATTTCTACCAAATATAGTTTTACAGAAACTATTACAGAATGTAGTTTTCCAGAACCTGACCGTCAAAGTCAAAGTTTTCAATCTGTAAGTAGTACTCTGCACTATCGATAAGCGCCTTCATTGGACATAATCCGATAACTTCAGAGCCGATTACAGATACACCATATTTTTTCGCTTCTGCCTTAACTAATTCAGTAACCCTGTAAAGTGGAGTTACTCTAAAGTCTGTCATGTTAATGGATACCTGTGCGATATTTCTATCTTCAAGCATAAATCCCATTGCTTTGACATTTCTTAAGCCGCCATCCTTTTCTCTGATGATAGCTGCGATATTCTTGGCAACCTGAACGTCTGAAGTATTTAAGTTTAAATTGTATGCCACTAGAGGAGGTCTTGCACCAACTGCAACAACTCCACCTGTAGGATTGATTCTAGCACCACCGAAATCCGGTTCCCATTCAGGATCCTTAACCTTTTCTGCCATACCCTCGAACTGACCTTTTCTTACTGTTGCAAGGTTCTTTCTCTCAGGTTTCTGCGCAGACATTTCATACAGGAAAACAGGCAAATCTGCTTCTTCAGCGATTCTCTTGCCAACTACCTTTGAAAGTTCTATACATTCTTCATTGGTTGCATCCTTGATTGGAACAAATGGCATTACATCTACGCAACCCATTCTTGGATGTTCGCCTGAATGCTTAGTAAGGTCGATTAATTCAACAGCCTTCTTAGCCAGCTTAACGCTCGCTTCTTCCACACCCTTGGCATCACCGATATAAGTGATAACTGTTCTGTTATGGTTAGGGTCAGAGGAATAGTTTAACAGTGTGCAACCTGGAGTTGTTCTGATCTGGTCCACACATGCTTCGATAACTGCTTCATTTCTTCCTTCTGAAATGTTAGGAATACTTTCAATAATCTGTGCCATTTTTCAATTCTCCTTATCTAATAATATATTACAATTACAGTGAAGCCAATACTTCTTTGTAAATTTTATCTGCAGCCACTTCAGCCTTTTTAACCATGTCTTCTGCATCCTTGAATCTTGCTTTTTCTTCTTCAGATTTGATTCCAGGGAGATTGATCATAACATTTAAGTATGCTCCCTTGATTCCTGCGAGAAGATTTAATGCTGCAACGCCAAGGTCAGATGATGCATTTGGATTTGATTTTCCAACGATTTTTGCAGTGATTTCGATACCCTTCATGCAAAGTTCCATTGTCTCGTAAGGAACTTCTGTTGCAATGATAGTTGCTTCCTGAATTGCTTTGCTTCTTGTAGCCTTTTCTTCGTCGGTTCCCTTAGGCAGCTTGAAGGCGGCAGAAACCTTGTTATATGCTTCTGTATCCTTATCGATGCCGATTACCAGTTCATCAAACACTTCAAGGATTTCTGCCTTTACACTCTGGCAAAGCTCCTTATATTCAGCATACTTTTCCTTAGGAATGGTTAAGTCGCAAACCATGGCTACAAGGCCTGCTCCCTGTGCAGCAGAAAGTGCGCTTACGGATCCGCCGCCAGGTGCGGGTGCCTCAGATTTTAATACATCAAGATAATTCTTAACTGTCATGTCAACTAATTTCATTATACCAAGTTTCCTTTCTTTATTGTCTGAAGTGCCATGTTGGATCCGAATCTGTAGCAAAGCATTTCCATGTCGGGAGCATCCCAGATAACCAGGTCTCCCTGCTTGCCAACTTCAAGAGTTCCAACTAAATCTCCTCTATTTATACCACATGCAGGGTTAATTGTCACCGCAGTGAGGATTTCTTCAGGAGTCATTCTGTATTTCAGATATCCCAGATTCATTGCAAACTGAAGATTCAGTGAAGGGCATGAACCCGGATTAAAATCAGAAGCGATAGCCACAGGAATTTCATATTCATCTATCATTCTTCTTGCCGGTGCAAAGGTTGCTCCTAAGTAGAAGGATGTTGCAGGGAGGCACATAGCTGTGGTTCCACCTTCAGAAAGGCTCTGCATGCCCTTGTCATCGATAACTATCAGATGCTCTGCCGATGCGGCTTTCATCTGGCCCGCAAGAACGCTTCCTCCTATAGCTTCGATTTCGTCTGCATGAATTTTCAGGCCAAATCCAAGTTCTTTGGCTCTTTCAAGGTAAACCCTGCTCTGCTCTGCATTAAATACTGAGTCTTCGGTAAAGATGTCTATAAATTCTGCCAGGTTCTTTTCTTTAACTACAGGCATCATTTTCTCGCAGCACAGCTTGATATATTCTTCTTCCTTGCCTTTCCACTGCTCTTCTACAGCATGTGCGGGCATAAAGGTTGAAACGATATCCATAGGATGGTCTTCGTTTAGCTTCTTTAAGACTTCCAGCATTTTAAGCTCTGTTTCAAGTTCCAGACCATATCCGCTCTTTGCCTCGCAGGTAGTAACGCCAAGGCCCATCATTTCATCTAGGAAGCCTTCTGTCTTATCATAGAGTTCTTCAAAGCTGGCTTCCCTTGTCTTTCTAACGGTATCCATAATTCCGCCGCCGGCTCTTAAGATATCTAAATATCCTGCACCTTTAAGCTTCAGGGGTATTTCATGCTGTCTGTATCCGCCAAACACTAGATGAGTATGTCCTTCTACAAGACCTGGCGTTACCAGTTTTCCTTCTGCATCCACAACTGTGTCTGCTTCACTCTCGTCACAAGCAACAGCGCCATCTGAGGTAATTGCAGTGATTATTCCATCTTCAATAAGCACTGAAGCATTTAGGAGCTTAAGGTTTTCACCCTGCTCCTTACCTCTGTGACTGTGGCTTCCTACAGGAGTCTGCAGAATGCCTATGTTTTTAACTAATAGCTTAGCCATTTTCTTCTCCTATTTTATGAACTTTTCCACCATCTTATCTACTAAATCGTCTTCTGCAAGATAAGGAATAGTGATATGTCCCTTTCCGGCATAGTTCTTATTGTATTCTACTGATGTTGAAAGAGCGTTTTCGTTTCTAGCCCAGTTTCTTCTGGCAACGCCGCCCATTACGTCCCACATCATAGATGACTTGATGATTTCGTCAGTTCTTTCGCTACCGTCAAGAAGCAGACCAAAACCACCGTTTATGGATTTACCTATACCTACACCTCCTCCGTTGTGGAGTGCGCAAAGAGACATTCCTCTTGCAGCATTACCGGCGAAGCACTGCACGGCCATATCAGCCATTACGTTTGAACCGTCTTTGATATTTGAAGTTTCTCTGAATGGTGAGTCAGTACCAGAAACGTCATGGTGGTCTCTACCCATCATAATAGGTCCAACCTTGCCTTCTCTAACCATTTCATTAAACTTAAGAGCAATTCTTGTTCTTCCTTCTGCATACTGATAAAGGATTCTTGCCTGTGTTCCAACTACAAGCTTGTTTGCCTTCGCATCTCTTATCCATACCCAGTTATCTCTGTCCTGAGCTCTTCTTGTCGGATCTATGCAGTCCATAGCTGCCTTATCTGTAGCATCTAAGTCTTCAGGCTTACCTGATAGGCATACCCATCTGAACGGGCCATAGCCATAGTCAAAGAGGACAGGACCCATAATGTCTTCTACATATGAAGGCCAGATGAATCCATCCTTGTCATCATATCCGTTCTTGGAAATTTCCTTGATACCGGCATCGTACATTGCCTTCATGAAGGAGTTACCGTAGTCGAAGAAATATGTACCCTTTTCAGTAAGAGCCTTGATAGCCTTGTAGTGTCTGTGAAGAGTCTTATCAACTTCTACGCAGAATTTGTCACGATCTTCGCCAAGCATTCTTGTTCTTTCTTCGAAGGACATTCCAACAGGGCAGTATCCCCCATTGTATACATTATGGCATGAAGTCTGGTCAGAAAGAAGGTCAATCTTGAAGTTCTTTTCAACTGCTGCTTCAAGTAAGTCTACTATATTGCCGTGGTATGCGATGGAAATACTTTCCTTTGCGGCAACTTTTTTGTTTGCAAGCTCAAATATTTCATCGATATCATCCATGATAACATCTACCCAGCCCTGATTATGTCTTGTTTCAATTCTGGAAAGGTCTACTTCAGCAAATATACCCACAGCATTTGCGATATTTGCTGCCTTTGGCTGAGCACCACTCATTCCGCCAAGACCGGAAGATACGAAAGTATGACCTTCTAAGTCTCCCTGTTCTGAAACGCCTAAATACTTTCTGCCTGCATTTAGGATTGTATTAAATGTACCATGTACGATTCCCTGAGGTCCGATGTACATCCAACCGCCTGCAGTCATCTGTCCGTAGTTTGCTACACCCATTTCTTCTGCAATTTCCCAGTCTTCAAGGTTGTCATACATACCTATCATCATGGAGTTTGTAATGATTACTCTTGGTGCTGTTGGCTTTGATGGAAACAGTCCCAAAGGATGACCTGATTCAACTACTAAAGTCTGATCTTCGGTCAATTCTTCAAGATACTTCTTGATAAGTCTGTACTGCAGCCAGTTCTGGCAAACCTGACCTGTTTCCCCATAAGTAACCAGTTCGTATGGATAAAGAGCAACTTCAAAGTCCAGATTGTTATCAATCATAACCTGAAAAGCCTTGCCTGCAAGGCATTTGCCCTTATATTCGTTAATTGGCTTACCTTTGATACCGCCTTCAGGTCTGTATCTGTAAGCATAGATTCTGCCTCTTGTTGTCAGTTCCTCCATGAACTCAGGCGCAAGTTTTTCGTGAAGTTCTTCAGGAACATATCTAAGTGCGTTCTTTAATGCAATCTTTGTCTGTTCCTTTGTAAGTCTGAAGCCTCTGTCAGGGGCTCTTCTGATACCTTCCTTAAATTCAGGGTAATCCGGATATTCGTTACCCAGTTTAATGGTCATAGCGTCATTAATAGCTTTGTTGTCTAACATATTTATCCTCCTTGAAAAACCTATTTTATTTCAATGTAACTACCTTTTCTACTGCTTCTAAAAGGCTGCCGTCCTTAATCATTTCATCGAACTTAACCAGCTCATCATGCATAATAACATCTTCTTCAATTGGATTAGATACAGTTCTTATGTAATCGTAAGCAGCTTTTGTTGCCGGCGCAAGCTGGCTTATACCCTTTTCGCCCATTTCTTCTCTGAGCCAGATTCCCTGTGCAGCTGCTGCAAGCTCAATTCCAATAACCTTCTGAGCATTGTCTAAAACCATTGCTGCAGTCCTTGCAGAGGTTGTTCCCATAGATACATGGTCTTCCTGGTTTGCAGATGAAGGAATGGAATCAACACATGCCGGGTGGTCATATACCTTATTTTCGGAAACCATGGAAGCTGCTGCGTACTGAGCAATCATAAACCCTGAGCAAACGCCGCCTTCCTTAGTTAGAAATGCAGGTAATCCTTCAGAAAGTGCCGGATTTACAAGTCTCTCGGTTCTTCTTTCAGAAACACTTGCCAGTTCTGAAATGGCGATTTTTAGGAAATCAAAGGTAAGGGCCATAGGCTGACCGTGGAAATTACCTCCGCTGATTACTTCATCCTCATCAACGAACACAAGCGGGTTATCTGTAACGGCATTGAGTTCTCTTGAAACCTTGTCATATGCATAACTGATTGCATCTCTTGTTGCTCCGTGAATCTGAGGAACACATCTCAAGGTATATGGATCCTGAACCTTTGTAGGCTGCAGCGGCAATGCATTGCCTGAGCCCTCTAATAGGGTGCGAAGGTTTTCTGCAACAATCTTCTGCCCGTCCTGCCCTCTGAGATCATGTACCTTGTGGTCATACGCCTTCTTTATTGCGTGAAGAGCCTCTCCAGTTAATGCACAAGCTATGTCTGCCACCTTCTGAAGCTGCATGGCATCCCAAAGGACATTTACACCCACAGCAGTCATCATCTGTGTTCCGTTGTTTAAAGCCAAGCCTTCCTTTGCTGCAAGTACAACAGGAGTAATTCCTGCCTGCTTCATTGCATCCTTTGCATCAACAGTTTCCCCCTTATATTCCACCTTACCTTCTCCAATAAGGGCAAGGGCTATATGGGATAAAGGAGCTAAATCTCCTGACGCACCTAAAGAACCTTTTTCAGGAATAACCGGATGAATACCTTTGTTTAGCATATCTATAAGTGTCTGCAAGGTTTCAAGTCTGATGCCTGAATTGCCTCTTGCCAATGCATTGCAGCGAAGCAGCATAGCAGCTCTCACATAATGTCTCGGATAAGGGTTACCCATTGCACATGTATGGCTGATAATGAGATTTTTCTGCAACGTCTCGGTCTGCTCGTTGGAAATAACAACATTAGCGAACTTGCCAAAACCTGTTGTTAAACCGTATATAACAGCTTTCTCTTCAAGTTTTCTCTCTATGTATGCTCTTGCCGTTTTAACTGCTTCTACAGCTTCCTCTGTAAGCTGCACTTCTTCATTATTTCGGCAAACACGGATAACCTCTTCAACGGTGAGGTCTCGCCCATTGATTAATACTGCCATATTACATTCTCCATTTCTCTAATACCCTTTTGTGCATAATTATGCACCAACTAACCATTTTTTAATTGATACTATTATACCTTTTTTGATATTATTTTTCCATGTTTTTTTCTGCTGTTTTTGCTGAAATTACAATGTTTTGATGCTTTTTTCGACAAAAATTCCCCAGTAATTTTAGCCTTTTATCACATTAAAGTTTTATCGCTTTATCATGAATAACTATTGGATTATGTATACTTTTTATGCATTATTGTCTCAAAGCATTGCAATTGCTTATTTTTTAACATTCTAGCATCCATCGGGCGTTTTTTTCCCAAAAATCAGGATCCTTTACCTATATACAACCAAGAATCTCCTCCTTATGCACCATTTATGCAACAAATGGTTTCCAAAGTGTCCTCTTCCTGTAAAAGAAAAAGCGTGCCGATTTTACTCAGCACGCCGGTCATTCATAAGAAATCTTCCTTAATTAATATTATTACTTTACTGTTTTTTACATCATTCCAAGAAGAAGACCGATCATCCTTACCACCAAGGCACATATCCAGGCGATAATGCATTGACCAACAACTATTCCAATGGCCCACTTACCGCCCAACTCCCTCTTTATGGCCGCCACTGCTGCAACACATGGTGTATAAAGCAGGCAGAAAACCAGCAAAGACATTGCGCCAAGAGGAGTTATCAAAGTCATTATGTTTCCTCCTGCACCAAGCAGTACCGAAAGGGTTGAAACGACACTTTCCTTCGCCATGAACCCGGCGATAAGCGCTGTGGAGATTCTCCAGTCTCCGAAGCCTACAGGTGCAAAAATCGGTGCTAAAACGCCCGCAATAACGGCCAGCATACTGTTTTTTGAGTCCTCCACAATATTAAAGCCGAAGTCAAAGGTCTGCAGGAACCATACAATAATGGATGCCACAAAGATTACAGTGAAGGCTCTCTGAAGGAAATCTCTCGCTTTATCCCAAAGCAGGAATGCAACATTCTTTGCACCGGGAAGTCTGTAATTAGGCAGCTCCATCACAAAAGGCACCGCCTCGCCCTTGAACATAAAGCCCTTTGAAAGAAGCGCAACCACAATGCCCACTATTATTCCCGTAAAGTACAGCGCCACCATTATGAGGCCTCCCTTTCCCGGGAAGAAGGACGCCGTAAAGAATCCGTATATAGGCAGCTTTGCTGTACAGCTCATAAAAGGGGTGAGCATTATAGTCATCTTTCTGTCTCGAGCTGAAGGCAGTGTACGGCTTGCCATAACTCCCGGCACAGTGCATCCAAATCCGATGAGCATCGGAACAATACTTCTTCCGGAAAGACCAATCTTTCTCAAAAGCTTATCCATAACAAAGGCAATTCTTGCCATATAACCGCTGTCCTCAAGCAAAGAAAGAAAGAAGAACAGCGTAACGATTATCGGTACAAAGCTGACTACGCTTCCAACGCCATTAAAAACTCCGTCAATAACAAGCGAATGAAGCACAGGACTGACTTCCATATTTAAAAGAAGATTGTCAACCGCTTCAGTAAGACCATCAATAGCCGATTCCAAAAGGCCCTGCATCCATGCTCCAATCACATTGAATGTCAGAAAAAACACCATTGCCATAATACCGACAAAAGCAGGTATTGCAGTGTATTTGCCCGTTAGAACTCTGTCCAGTTTACGGCTTCTTTCATGCTCTTTGCTTTCCTTTGGTTTAACCACAGCAGCATCGCATAGTTTATGTATAAAGCTGAACCTCATGTCTGCAATGGCTGCAGCTCTATCAAGTCCTCTCTCTTCTTCCATCTGACAGATTATATGCTCTATCATTTCCTTCTCATTTTGAGAAAGATTTAGTGCTTTCATTATCAGTTCATCGCCTTCTACCAGCTTGCTGGCAGCAAATCTCACAGGAAGACCTGCCGAAACCGCATGGTCTTCAATGAGATGCATGATTCCATGAAGCGCTCTATGAACTGCTCCACCATGGGCATCCTTCTCGCAAAAGTCTGTCCTTCCGGGCTTTTCCTGATATTGAGCAATATGGACAGCATGACCCACCAGTTCATCAACACCTTCGTTTTTTGCTGCAACAATAGGAACCACAGGTATCCCCAGAAGGCTTTCCATTGTATTGATATCTATGAATCCGCCGTTCCCTCTTACTTCATCCATCATATTCAATGCGAGAACCATAGGTACATCCAGTTCCATAAGCTGCATGGATAAATAGAGGTTTCGTTCAATATTCGTTGCATCAACAATGTTAATTATTCCTTTTGGCTTCTCGTCAAGAATAAACTGTCTGGAAACGATTTCTTCACTGGTATACGGCGAAAGAGAATAAATACCGGGAAGGTCTGTAACAAGAGTTTCAGGGTGTTCTTTTATTTCTCCACTTTTTCTGTCTACAGTTACACCGGGAAAGTTTCCTACATGCTGATTAGAACCGGTAAGTTGGTTGAACAGGGTGGTCTTGCCGCAATTCTGATTTCCTGCCAGAGCAAAAGTCAGAGTTGTTCCCTTTGGCAAAGGATGTTCTTCAGCCTTTACATGATATCGTCCTTCTTCGCCAAGACCCGGATGCTCATTTTTCACCATCCCATGCACATGAGTGTTTTTTGCCATTTCCGGTTCCTTGATGCTGCTCTGATCAATCTCTATTTTTTCTGCATCGGATAATCTCAGTGTGAGCTCGTATCCATGTATTCTAAGCTCCATGGGATCTCCCATGGGTGCATATTTTATCAAAGTCACAACAGCGCCCGGAATAACACCCATATCAAGAAAGTGCTGTCTCAGGGAACCTTCACCGCCGACAGCAGTTATTCTGGCACTTTTTCCTATTTCCAAATCTTTAAGCGTCAATGCTTTTTCCCTCCATCCTTCAGTAATTGGTTATATGTCTTTTTTGTTATCTGGTATTTGTATATTGCATATGCACAAGCAAGCAAAAATATAATCGTAATTATTGTACAGGCGTTTCAAGTCATAGCGGTTTTAGTCATGACTAACTCCTTCCTCAGTAGATTGTACCCTTTAAATGTAAAGATTTCAAGAGGTGCAAATCAATCTTTCTTGCCTATTTTTTTCATGTACTATATACTTATTTCATAATTATTTTTGCGAGGAAAACATGAATCAGAACATTCTAAGTATATTTAAAAACCATAGCAGGTACTACAGGTGTCCTGTCTGCAATGCCAACCTCGAGCTTGCCGGTCAAAGCATGATTTGTCCTTCAAGGCATACCTTCGATATTGCAAAGCAGGGTTACCTCAATCTTTTGATGAAGAAGAAAACCTTCGATAATTATGACAAAACTTCCTTCCAAAACAGGAAAAGCATATTGGAAAAAGGTTATTATAACCACGTTTTAGAGGCCGTTGCGGAATTACTCCGTTCCACCGAAAGCTGCACATCGGTATTAGATGTTGGATGCGGCGAGGGCTTTTATTCGAGAAAATTATCTGCCATGACCGACAAGGATATTCTTGCTTTTGATATTTCAAAAGATTCCGTGCAGATTGCTGCAAAGGCGGACCAAGATCACCAAGTTTCCTGGTTTGTTGGAGATCTTTCTTCTCTTCCTATTGCAGATTCTGCAATCGACTGCATACTGAACATCTTTACTCCTGCTAACTATGGAGAATTCAAAAGAGTTCTGTCAAGCGAGGGACTATTAATAAAGGTTGTTCCTGGATCAAATCACTTGATAGAATTTCGTCAGCTTGTCAGAGAACACCTGAGAAACAAAGACTTTTCCAATGAGCAGGTTGTTGAATGTTTTCAAGATAATTTCTCACTGATCAGCCGTACCAAAGCATCTAAAACTTTTGAAATATCTAAAGATGACTGCAGTATTTTTGCGGAGATGACTCCTCTTTTCTTTAACATAGATAAGCAGCAGCTGGATTTATCATCAATATCCTCTCTTACCGTAGAAGCCGAAATTCTCGTTGGTAAAAAGAGCACATACCGAAAATAAAAAGCGTAATCCAGCCAATAAGAAGAAATAACTTCCAGCCCTTTTTTCTTGACGATAAAGGGCTTTTCTTATATTATTTTTTTGAGAAAAATTACTTCTAATATTAAGAAAGAGTGGTAAAAAATGAACGAAAGAAAAGTTATCGGAATTAACGAAAAGCCTCCAATCGG
>JAQXRN010000075.1 GCA_029218545.1 Bacillota bacterium
AGAATGTCTAGAGGAGTCTGATCGATGAATCGTTCAGGATTATTGATGGTCTTTTTTGCCAAAAGCCTTTGAGCTATTGGATTTACCTTGAGAAGATAGCATTGCTCTGGAGAAATGTCCCCTTGTTCTTCTAGTTTTACTAGTGCCTTATTAAGTTTTTTGGTTAATTCTTCTGAGGGGCGGAAAGCAGCATATGCAGCAGACACAATCCTTGATTTATTAATTGCAGAAATATTTGCGGGGCTATTAAACCAAAGTAAAGTGCCCCATTTAATATCTGTCATAACCGTAGGAATGAAGTAATCTTTACTGCCTACAAATTTGTACGAAAGCTGATACCCTACCTTGGATAGCGAACGGTTACATGTTATAAAGATGTTTTTTACATCGTTTATATGGTAAGGAACAACGCTCCCATTTTTATGCTGAGTAAAGAAGATAGATTTTGCATCTTGATTAATACTGAAATCCAGCTCTTCAGTAGAGATGGCTGAATTAGATTCTTTGTACTCTGCAACAATCATTTCTTTGATTTCAGCTTCAAAAGGTGTTCTGATATCTTCAGCTTTTGGATAGGGCATAGTGTCTATTACAATATTAAATTCGTTTTGCAATCTAGTTTTTAAATTACATGATAATTCATCGACATCATCAACTGTCCATCCGTTACGCACAAAAAAGTATGTTGCCTCAGAAGATAAAGAAGCATCAAAATTAGGATTACCAATCCATGATTTTGAGCCTTCAATTATGCCAATCATTTCATTTATTGTGTGTTCGTATACTTTTACTCGGATACCTAATTGCTGCATATTGCGCAGAAAGCTTACATAACTGTCAGAACGATCCGAACTACCAATACCCAAAAGTCTGAACAAAACATTTGTATCTAGATACACATTGGTGCTTTTGGCAGTATAGGTTTCCGGCTTTTCACAGTAGGTAAATATCTCAGCTAGAGAAAGGCCTATAGTGTACTCGTCTAGATAGTCTAACACATCATTTTTTCCTGTCTCAACACAGTTTACTAGAAAGTCCGAAAATAGAAAGTCATCTTTTATTTTCCTTAAGATACTCCTGTCTGTTGATGCCTTAATTCCATAGCGTTCTACAAATGCGAAAACTCTATCGTTCAAGTCTTCTTCCGAAACGTGAAGCTTATATGTGTCAATAAGATAGTTCTTAAACTCGTCAATAATTCTTTTATATTCGGAGTTTTTCTTATCAACAATACACATAAAATCCTCATAGTCAATACGATCATAGTTTGGTATGTACTGATGTATTAAGTTATTATATGTTATGAAGCCAAGATTAATGCATTCTCCGATGATTGTTTGCATTGGATGGTAGGGTAAATTAAAGCCATACAGTTTTTGAAAATCTTCACTTAATAGTTCTGGAGTGCATGTAACGTAACCGTTATTTTTAATTAATGCAGCAACCATACGAGCATAGGCAACTATAATATCGGACCTAGAACAAGAAGTTAATGCGGCATAACATGCGACTGTAGAGAAAGAACTCATTATTAATACCATCCTTTGTTGAAAAATAGCCAAAACGGTAAAAGTAAAAATGATGTAGTATTCGACAAAAGACATGCAAATCTGCTATTTAATTATAATGCATATAATATAAAAAAACAATAATTTGGAAAAAGGAACAAGCACTCTCTGCAATTGACACATTTCAGAGAGTGCTTCATAAAAATATAAGATTCGCTGAGTTCTACGTTAGTTCGAGAAACCATATAATGATTAAGAAAAGGCATTATATCTTTTAAAACACATAATTTTTACAATGTTCTTAATGATATACAATAGCACGAGCCTTATTTTTGCTATAGTCAATTTAGGTTCATATGAGGATTTTCTTTTCAAAACAGTCCATCTGTGATAAACTAATTAACAGATGATTTAACACATAAAGAAACGTTGTTTTCTGAATTTCTTTAGGAGGTGCTGGTATGAGTGAACGTGAATATGAAGCGCTGCGCAGCGCCTTGGCTTCCACTCGGATGGAAGGTTTTGATGTTACTGAGCAGACGGAAAAAGACTGTGTACGACTGATGACTGGCGAGTTATCCGTTGCTGATATGGTGAAGGAGATATTGGCCCGTCCGGCAAAGGCGGTGTAATATGGGATATAGCATTGACCCCATTTCAGCTAACTGCTATCCGGACACAACAGTTCTTATCAACAAGTTTGATATTCGCGATGAAGAAAAGCTGAACGAGGTAGAAAGCGTCCTTGCATCTGCCCGGTTTGCTGAATGGGTGAACGCACCAAAAGCAGACAGCTTTGACTTTGAGCACTACAAGGCCATTCATCATTATCTTTTCTCAGACCTTTATGATTGGGCTGGGCAAATACGCACAGTGAATATCAGCAAGAAAGGTACAAAGTTTACCTCTGCCGAAAATATTGAAGAGCAAGCTGCGCTTGTTTTTAAGCGGCTCAAAATTTGCAATTACTTCAGAGGACTTAAGCACAGCGAGTTCGTGGATGAAGTAGTGGACTTTTACTGTGTCACAAATGCCTTGCATCCTTTCCGCGAGG
>JAQXRN010000076.1 GCA_029218545.1 Bacillota bacterium
CAAGGCAGGATACGGACCAAACACCCTGATGTCTGATTCTGTCTACAACCTGTACGCCCTGGATACCGGAAGATACGATAGTTGTATCTGAAATAAGACCGATGTTGTCGCCGAAGCAAGCACCACCTGCGATAGCACAAACTGTTAAGTATGGGTTACCTCCAACGATGTGTGATAACCATAAGAAGATTGGTGCACAAGCAGCAAAAGTACCCCAAGAAGTACCTGTAGCAACGGATAAAAGACCGCAGCATACTAAACCTACAGCGGCAACTGTCTTAGCAGTTACACCAAGTGATAATGCGATATTGATGATTGAAGCACCAACACCGTAAGTCATAAATGCGTTTGCCATAGCATATGCAAACATTAAGATAAATAAAGCAACTAAAATGTGGCTTACGCTCTTCATAGCTGAATCTAAAGCTTCCTGGAATTTAACTTTAGCAACTATACCAGCGATTGCGAATGCGTAAATCGCAGCTAATGTAGCAGCAATTAAAGCATCCTGTCCGGTAATCATAAGTCCAGCAAGAACGAATACCGGTGAGAACTTTAAAAAGCCTTTTACAAAGTTCATTCTTTTTCCTCCCATATTAATTAAATAAGTTCTTAATTCCAAGTTTTATAATAAGCAAGATGTGTGCCAAGAAAACGTTAAGAAAAATCAAGGGTTTTAGCCCTTCGATTGGCTAAAGTGAACCAATATAGAATCAATACACATTTTTTTGATTCAAAAATAGATTATTTTCTGATAATTACTTGACATAGTTGCCCTTGAAACTGTAACATGAAAATGTATATAAATACGAACAACGCTTAAAATCTATATTAGATAATATAATAACGAGGGTAAAATGAAGTGTTTTGGAATAAACAGAGTAGAAGAGCCCCATGGCACTATCCCGTCATCGGCATGGCGTCTCAATAATGAATCAAAACTCCAAAAGGGAGAGATGAGAATCGCACTAGAACTAATTAAACTGGAAAACAGCAATTTTGACCAGATATGTAGTGCTGCAAACTATGAAGAACAAAAAATCAAGAAGCTGATTTTGGATATCATCAACAAGAGAGGAAAGCTTCACAATCCAAATACAGAAAGCGGGGGAGTATTCTGCGGAAAGATTGAAGAAATTAACGGGAATTTTGCAGATGATGGTTTCAAGGTTGGATATGAAGTAGTAAGCCTGACTTCCATGTCAGGGGTGCCACTTCACATCGAATCCATAGAAGATATAGACTATAATTACGGAATAATATGGTGTACCGGTTATGCAATTACCTTCGAAGCCACAAAGCTTGCCCCAAAAGCAAATGATATTGACATACGGCAGCTTCTTTATACCGTAGATGAAGAAGGTAGCCTGAAGGATGTTAAGGATATTCTTGATGAACATAATCCCAAGAAGGTTGGTATTATAGGAAGCCGCATACTGGAGATGCTCATGTATTCCGGAATGGTTCGCCAGTGCGGCAACGATAAACTTGAAATAATATGCATTTTTGATTCAAATTCAACTGCAGATATCAGGACTACTGATTTATCGAGAATCTTTGAAGGTTTTTCCAACAGAATATATTTTGCGGATATGGCTTCGCCCCTTGAAGCAATGCAGGAAATAAAAGATGACGGCATGGATGAGGGAGTAGATGTCATCATCAATCTTGAGGATGTAAGAGGTGCAGAGACTATTTCCGCACTGCTTATTAAAAAGAGGGGATTTCTTTTCCACTCGGGAGTAAAGAAAAATGTGGTTCAGAGCATTCTTGCCACAGACTGCGTAGGGAAGGAAGTAATAATCTATAGCTTAGACGGATATGCTTCAGGTGTTTACGATTATGCTGTGGATCTGGTTAAAAAAATCGGCAGCAGATTCCAGCTGGCTGAAAGGGCTCTTAACCGTAACAAAAATAAAATCAAAGCTCATGAAGCATTAACAAAGGTAAGAAAACCAAAATTTATTGAAGATTTCATATATATGAGCCCTGTAACTGCAGCCTTGGTTGAAAACACTCTAAACGTGGCAAAATATGACTGCAATGTCATTATCCAGGGAGAAACAGGAGTAGGAAAGGAAAAAATTCTCAATCTGCTCCACCAGAACAGCCCTCGAAAGGGAAAACCGTGCATAAAGATTAACTGTGCCACAATACAGGAAAATCTTGCCGAGTCAGAATTCTTTGGATATGAACAGGGTGCTTTTACAGGTGCACAGGCAGGCGGCAAGGAAGGCTATTTTGAAATGGCCAACAACGGAACACTTTTCCTGGATGAAATCGGCACACTTCCTCTTTCTATGCAATCCAAGCTCCTTAGAGTTCTGCAGGAAAATTCATACTACAGAGTAGGTGGAACTCAGCAGAAACATGTAAACGTCAGGGTAATCTGTGCAAATAATATTCCTCTCAAAAAGCTTGTAGATGAGGGAAAATTCAGAGAAGACCTGTACTACAGACTTAATATCTGCCTTCTGGAAGTGCCGCCTTTGAGAAGGCGCAAAGAGGATATATTATGCCTTTCGGAATCATTCCTAAAAAACTACAGTAAAAAATACGGAATAGGAAAACATTTTTCTGAGGAAGCTCTCCAAAAGATGCAAGAATATCATTGGCCGGGCAATGTAAGAGAACTTGAAAATACCGTGCACAGGCTGTACATCAGTGAAAATCAGGAAACCATCAGCGCTGAGGCTGTAGATTCTCTGCTTAATGACAATGTATATAATGATGTTGTCATGGACTTGAAGAAGGAATTTAAATTAGAAGAAAAGATTGATATGAACAAAATCTTAGAAGAGCAGGAAAAGCGCATAATTGAATATGCTCTTAAAAAAGAAAAGACCACCAGAAAAGCCGCAGACTTTTTAGGAATTCCTCAGGCAACACTTGCAAGGAAGAAAGTCAAATATAATCTTTAAACAATCATAAAGAAAAAAAGATGATAAAAAGAAAAAAAGCAGGCCCTCATAATCCTGCTTTTTTCACTATGTTTTATACTATTCTTATTAAGAAGGACTTTGGGCAATTGCCTTCAATTTATCTACGAAATAGTATAGAGCATAAACCGTGCCAACTTAAAAAGCATTAAAAAAACCCTGAATTTCGATGATTTTTATCGTAATTCAGGGGGTTTTGTGCATTTTTGTGTATAAATCTTAAAATATTTTCCAAAAATTTGAAATATTTGATTCAATTATTACTCAAAATAATGAGTCATGATTCAATAATGAGTCAAGAATTGAGAAGCCTTCTAATTGCTGAAAAGCTTTACGCCTTCTTCTCCATCTATCTCAGTAACGTGGACTGCCACCTTTTCACTTCTGGAGGTAGGAACGTTTTTGCCCACGTAATCTGCTCTTATTGGAAGCTCTCTGTGTCCGCGATCTATCAGAACCGCAAGCTGAATTGTAGCAGCTCTTCCATATCTTAAAGCAGCCTCAAGGGCAGCGCGGGCAGTTCTTCCTGTATATAAAACATCATCTACGAGAATAACATCCTTGCCTTGAACTGAGAAAGGAATCTCACTGCCGGTCACCACTGCATCGATATGTGCGCCGGTAAGGTCATCTCTATACATGGTAATATCAAGTTCGCCTACTGGAACGTCAACTCCCTCGATGGATTTAATATTCTTTGCAAGAATTCTGGCAAGGGGGACACCTCTGGTCTTAACACCAAGGAAAACAATGTTCTCGGCTCCATGGTTGTTTTCTATTATCTGATGGGAAATCCTCTTAAGAGCACGCCCCATATCCTCAGATGACATAAGGTTGGCTTTTAACTCCATAATCTGCTTCTCCTTCTGATTAGCATATCCATAAGAAATCCAATTATTAACAAAAATTATATAGGTGCGGTGGATTTTTGTCAACATTCTATGTATAATGAAAATACTGCGGATGATGAAAATCCAGCATATTACAGGGATAGGAGTATTGGAGATGGGCGATTTGATTCTTTATCTTTGCTTTGCCGTTGTAGGGTATATAGCGGGCTCAAAGGTAAGACATGTTAAAGAAAAATTATGGTGGACAGGCAAGATTCAGACTGCCTGCATGATGCTACTCATTATTTTAATGGGCTCTCGCATGGGCTCCAATGAGGAGATAATTTCGAATTTAAGCACAATAGGACTTTCTGCACTGATAATGACCATTGCAATTCTAGCTGGCTCCGTAGGTGCAGTATATATAGTAAGAAAAATGATTGGTCTTGACAGATTTGGAACTCTACAAAAGACCAGTGGGATAGGCGGAACAAGTGAGCCGGGCGGTGAATCTGGGGCATCTGTAGAGGTTCAGAAGGCTGAAGATGACCAAAAAAAGCAGGGTCTGAATACCATGACAATCCTTATAGTCATTGCAATAGCTATCGGAATGCTTTTCGGCTATTTTGTCATCAGAACCGCCTTTGCGGAAAACATGGCTGACTTTGACAGACTATGCAGTCTGGGCATCAAAATCGGACTTTGCATCCTGCTTACATTTGTAGGGCTTGACCTGGGCCTTGACGGAACCGTAATAGACAACTTTAAATCCGTTGGTTTCAGAGTATTTCTGATTCCAATTGCAACTGTTGCAGGAACCCTTGGAGCAGCCTTTGTCATGTCCTTCTTCCTTAAAGACTTGACACTAAGAGAAACGCTGGCAATAGGAGCGGGCTTCGGCTGGTATTCGCTGGCACCGGGGATAATCATGGATGCAGGTCACATGACAGCCAGCGCCGTATGTTTTTTACACAATGTAATGCGAGAAATGCTGGCGATTCTAATAATTCCTTCTATAGCAAAATACGTGGGATATGTTGAAACCGTTTCACTTCCGGGAGCGGCAGCAATGGATGTGTGCCTTCCTGTGGTAGAAAAATCAACCAGGAGTGAGATCGCGGTGTATTCTTTTATTTCGGGACTGATTTTAAGTGCATTGGTGCCCGTTTTAGTACCGATTATTATAGGATAAAGGGGAGAATCTTATGTTACTGCTTGCATTTTACTGGTCAGTAATGATTGTTTGCTATTTGGCAGCATCAAAATTAAGAGAAAAAAGAGAAAAATTTGCTTTTTTAGAAAAAGCACTTAACATTGTAATATATATTTTAGTTTTCATAATGGGACTTCGCATGGGTTCCAACGAAGAAGTGACAAGCAATCTGGCTGTTATTGGTCTTCAATCTGTTGGAATCACAGTTTTCACGGTGGGTGGAAGCATGCTTTTGGTGTATTTTACGAGAAAGCTGATGGGGCTGAACCGCCAGGGAGTCAAAGATGCGATAATTGAACAAAACATTGAGGATGAAGCAGGACAAGATGAGAGCAGGCAGGATTCAAGCGGAATGAAGACCACCCTCATAATCCTTGCCTTTGTTGCAGCCGGTCTTGCCATTGGATACCTGATTATACCTAAGCTATTTGAAGATAACAGCGCATTTCAGGACTTTACAGGAGACCTGATGGTTCTTGGAATTACAATACTTCTGGCCTTTGTGGGCTTCAACATGGGACTGGATGGCAATGTTTTCAGCAACCTTAAGGAAGTGGGTATAAAGGTGATATTTATCCCTATCGCTGCCATTTCAGGAAGTCTCTTGATGGGGGCTCTTTATGGCTTGATTAGTCCCTTTACAGTAGGCGAAGGTATTGCTATCAGCGCCGGCTTCGGCTGGTACACAATGGCACCGGGGCTTATGGTTGAGGCAGGCTTCGTTGTATCGGGAGCAATTTCCTTTATGCACAATGTAATAAGAGAAACCCTTGGAATAATCATTATTCCTCTTGTTGCTAAAAAAATAGGTTACCTTGAAGCGGTCTGCATCCCCGGGGTTGCAGCCATGGACGTGTGCCTTCCCATAGTGGAAAAGTCCTGCAGACCGGAAACCATAATTTATTCCTTCTGCACAGGAGGGCTCATGTGCTTCTGCACACCGACAATAGTGCCTCTTGCACTGCAGTTTTTAGCGTAAAAAAAGTCAGGCGACAGATGGGGCGGTAGTTCAGGCAACAGAAAAGGCGGTAGGTAATGATGACTGAGAGAAAGCTATTGATTCTTGAACCAATTCAGGAAAAACACTTAGAAGAAATTAAAAAAACTGTAAAGGACAGTTTTATCATAAAGCAGCTAAAGCAACTGCCAAATAGTTGCAGCCGGGAAGAGTTAAAAGCCGAGCTAAAAGACGCAGAAATCGTAATCGGTCAGCCTCCTTTGGATTTGCTTCAGAACCCGGAGGTGAACTGCCCTAAATTGAAACTGATACAGATGACCTGGGCAGGAACAGATATTTATACGCGAAGTGAGCTTGATTTTCCTAAAGACAGAATCGTTCTTGCCAACGCCAGCGGAGCCTTCGGTATGGTCATGTCCCAATTCGCTCTTGGGATGATTCTTTCGGTAATGTTCAACTTTAAGGATTATCACATACAGCAGCAGAACATAATCTGGGAGAAAAAAGGACCTGTTAAGTCTCTTGATAAGGCGAAGGTCCTTATATTTGGGGCGGGAGATATCGGCTCGGCAATTGCAAAACGTCTAACAGGCTTTGATGCCTATTGCATCGGCGTGTGCAGAAATACAGATAAACCAAGAGCATATTTTAATGAGCTCTGCAGCCTTGAGGATGCACAGAGATATCTCCCAGATGCAGACGTTGTCATAGGCTGTATACCAAACACTTTCGAAACGGAAAAGTATATGAACTATGAAAGGCTAAAGTCCATGAAAGAGGATGCAATCATTGTCAATGTGGGACGCGGCAATTTCATAGACTGCATGGCTCTTGATGAGCTGTTGAGAAATGGGCATCTCTTTGGAGCAGCTCTCGATGTTACAGACCCGGAACCGCTTCCAAAGGATCATCCTCTCTGGAGCAACCCAAAATGTATGATTACACCTCATACTTCAGGCACAACCTTTGGACATCTTGATGCAACAGAGGATTTGCTGTGCGAAATTGTATGCGACAACCTCTCGCGGTATTGTAAGGGAGAAGAAATAATTAATCGAGTTTATAAGGGATAGGGAATAAAATGAAAAGAGCATTTGTAAATGGAATTATTTTAGATGGAACAGAAAGTATGACTCCACAGCATGGTAAGGCAATTCTTGTTGACGGAGGAATGATTCAGGACATTGTTGATGAGAAATCGGTTCCTTCAGACTATAAGAAAGAAGACCTTGCAGGTGGATATATTCTTCCGGGCCTAATAAATATGCATGTTCACCTTGCAGGCTCCGGCAAGCCAAAGAAAAAACAGTCGGATCCCGTTAAGCTGGTAAAACTCATTACTTCAAACGGTCTGACCAGAAAAATAGGAAAAAGCATGGTTGCAGGTTATGCAAAGACACAGCTCATGAGCGGAGT
>JAQXRN010000077.1 GCA_029218545.1 Bacillota bacterium
TGCCATATGCTTTTGTCTATACAGATAGTATGGTCTGTATTGGTTCATGTTTAAAATATCCTTCGCCGATTCAAGCATTTTTTCAACAACCAGTGCCTGTTTGTAATGATAGCTTTCATCAGCCTCTATGAGCCTGGAAGCACGCTTTACAGCGAGAGTATGTACAGTGATATTTGCAGGTTCTAAAGAAATAACCTCTTCCAGCGTCTTTCGAAAATCATCAGGATTCTCTCCTGGAAGTCCTGCAATTATATCAGCGTTAATAATGAATCCATCGTATTCTTTTGCCAAAAGGAAACTATCTCTTATATCAGAAACGCTGTGGGATCGTCCTATTAGCTTTAACGTTTCATCGTTCATCGTTTGTGGATTAATACTAATCCTTCTTATTCCATGCTTATATATCACATCAAGCTTTTCTTTAGTAATCGTGTCCGGTCTGCCTGCCTCAACAGTAAATTCTTTGCAATTTGACAAATCAAAGCTGTCTTTTATTGTATTCAGCAGCAGATCGAGCTGTGGAGCTTCGAGTGTAGTCGGTGTACCACCACCGATATATACTGATTCAATAGACATATCATTGTCAATGGTAGCCTGTCCTGCAAATCTAATTTCATCTAATAGACATTCAAGATATTTTTTTATGTCCGATGGTCCCTTCTGATTAGATGTAAAGGAACAGTAAAGACATCTTGTCGGACAAAAAGGTATGCCGATATAAAGTCCTAAAGAATTGTCTTCTGCTTTGCCAAGAATATTTGTCTGATACTTGTATGTATCAATAAGCAAGTTGCATTTTTCATCATTAATATAATAATAATCTTTCAGGATATTTCTGACCTTTTCTTCATTATTGTCGTTCTTATCAAATAATTCCGAAGTAAGTTTTACAGGTCTTACTCCTGTCATTATTCCCCATGCGGGATAATTGTCAGTCAACTTTGAAAGCTTAATATATATTTCCTGCTTTATGGAATTGATATCAGAATGATTGTCCAGATTAATGTCAATGCAATTTATGCACGATTCATCAGTTAAATTGCTTAAATGTTTTATTTCATCACCGCAATAAACCTTATAATCTTCGGGTTTTAAGAAAATTTTAATTAATTCATTGTAGTGATACTTATCTTCAATGTGATGTAATAGTATATTATACAAATGGATTTCCTCTTTTTTCATCTCCAACAGTGGAAGGACCCATATGTCCAGGAAGCAGCACTGTATCATCAGGGAAAATAAATAATCTGTCTTTTATTGAATTTATTAAAGTTCTGAAATTTCCGCCATAAAAGTCAGTTCTTCCAATAGAAAATCTAAAGATTGTATCTCCACAGAAAATAACATTATCAACATTTATGCACATTCCGCCTTTACTGTGTCCAGGTGTAGCAATAAAATGAAGTTCCATATCTCCAACCTTTAAAGATTCTTTATCTTTAACATAAACATCAGCATCAATTTCAATTGATTTTCTAAAAATTTCTTGTGATGAATTAAGTGCCGCGTTTTGAAGCATTTCCTTTTCTGCTTCATAAGCAATAATTTTTGATTCAGGGAAATCAATTTTAAACTGCTCAACCCCACCAATATGATCTGAATGACCATGAGTTAGAACTATATATTCAAGATTGATTTCCTTAGAATTAATTTCATCAGTTATTCTCTCATCATATCCACCAGGATCTACGATAAACCCTTTTTTGTTATTTTCATCGTACACAACATATGTGTTAACCTGAAGTGGACCTGTTAAATATTTTGTAATCTGCATTTCAAAGCTCCTAAAATAATTTATTGCTGTCAAGAAGAATTGTCACAGGACCATCGTTATAAATCTTAACCAACATTTCTGCCTGGAATATACCTTCTTGAGTTTCGATATTTCTTTCGTTTACTAAGCTGATAAAACGTCTATAAAGCTTATTTGCTTCATCTGGTCTGGCAGCTTTAGTAAAACTTGGTCTTTTGCCTTTTCTTACATCGCCCAAAAGGGTGAATTGAGAAACAGCAAGGATTTTTCCGCCTACATCTTTTATTGAAAGATTCATTTTTCCTTGTTCATCTTCAAATATACGTAGACCTGTTATTTTATCTGCCATATATATAGCATCAGCTTCATCGTCACCGTCTTCTACACCTAAAAGAACCATTAATCCTTTTCCTATAGAACCGGTTATTCTTTCTTCAACCGTTACATCAGCTTCGATTACTCTCTGAACTACTGCCCTCATTTTTCCTCCTACGATTTTGCTCTGTAAACCTGAGTTACGCCTTCTATGTTTCTCATATTTCTAAGAACCTTCTGCATTTCCTGCGTACTGGAAATAGAAAGTGTAATAGTCATAGAAAGACTTCCATCTTTTCCGGATTTAGCATTAACACCTGATAAGTGAATATCCATATTTTCACATACCTTTGAGATGTCAGCTATAATACCTTTTCTATCAATACCAATAATACAGATATCCGCATCGTATGATTTGCCAACTTTTAAATCTTCCCATTCAACTTCAATAAATCTTGCCTTTTCACTTTCAGGAAGGTTGGTGACATTAGAACAGTCATGACGGTGAACTGAAATTCCTCGTCCTTTTGTAATAAATCCGACTATTTCGTCACCAGGAACAGGATTGCAGCATCTAGCAAGTTTTATCATCAAATTATCCGTTCCCTTAACTATTACTCCCGGATTATCTTTTTTCCTGATTTCGTGCTTTTGTTTCTTGGCTTCTTGTGCCTTGATTTCTTCAATTAATTCGGAATCAGTTTTAACTGCAGTGAGTTTATTGTCTTCATTGTAATAGCTGAACAATAGATTACAGAATTTGCTGACAATTGTTCCTCCATTTGCCAATTGCGAATAGCCTTCATCAAGATTGGCAAAATTCATAGCCTTCATAGCCTTGTTAATATATGAAGATTTTGCACATGTTGCAGGGTCATAGCCTTTTTTACGAATAGCCTTATCTAATACATCTTTACCTTTTTCAATAGTATCTGATTTATTTTCTTTTTTCAGGAAATTCCTAATCTTGTTTCTTGCATTTGAACTCTTTGCAATTTTAAGCCAGTCAATACTTGGACCGGGTGAATTTGCAGAAGTAATTACTTCTACAATATCGCCATTCTGCAAAGTGTGGTCGATGGTAACCATTTTACCGTTAACTTTCGCCCCAACACATTTGCAACCGATTGCCGAATGGACTTTAAATGCAAAATCCAAAGGTGTTGATCCTGCTGGTAGTTCTAATACGTCTCCTCTCGGTGTAAAAACGTACACCTGTGTTGCAAAGAGGTCCATTTTCATGGTTTCCAGGAAGTCTTTTGGATCATTAAGGTCTTTTTGCCATTCAATAGATTGACGTAGCCAAGCAAGCTTAACATCGTCACTTGAGGAATCACCTGAAGTCTTTCCTTCTTTGTATTTCCAATGAGCCGCGATACCGTATTCAGCTACTTCATGCATTTCATAAGTTCTAATCTGTATCTCAAAGGGATCTCCGTTATCACCAATTACTGTAGTATGAAGCGATTGATACATATTTGGTTTAGGCATCGCAATATAATCTTTGAATCTTCCCGGAATAGGCTTCCACATGGTATGAACTATTCCAAGGACTGCATAACAGTCCTTAACCGTATCTACCAAAATTCTAACAGCCATAAGATCAAATATCTCATCAATCTGTTTTTTCTGTTGCTTCATTTTCTTGTAGATACTATAGAAATGCTTTGCTCTGCCATAAATCTCGTAATGAAGATTCATATCATCGATGGCTTCTCTTATTTCATCGATTACTTCATTAATTGTTTCTTCCCTCTGTGTCTTCTTCAGTGAAACCTTTTCTTGTAAATCACGGAACTCTTCAGGATGAAGATATTTCAAAGCTATATCCTCATATTCGAATTTGATTGCAGAGATACCTAGTCTGCTTGCAAGAGGTGCATAAATCTCAAGTGTTTCTCTACACTTCTCCTCTATTTTTGACGGCTTCATGAACTGAATAGTTCTCATATTGTGAAGTCTGTCGGCTAGTTTAATAATAAGAACTCTTATGTCTTTTGACATTGCAAGAAACATCTTACGAAAATTTTCAGCCTGAACTTCTTCCTTTGATTCGAATTTAATAGAACCTAATTTTGTTACTCCATCTACGAGAAGTGCTATATCTTCATTGAAGTCTTCAACCAGTTGCTCTCTTGTGTACTCTGTATCTTCAACTACATCATGAAGAAGCCCGCCAATGATTGTTTCTTCATCCATTCCAAGCCTAGCCAAAATCAATGCAACTTCTATTGGATGAATAAAGTAAGGTTCACCACTCTTCCTCAATTGCCCATCATGAAGTCTTTTACCGGTTTCAAAAGCTTTTCCTATTAGTTCTGTATCATATTTAGGGTTTATGTCTAATATTTCATCTAGAAATTCATTTTTTGTCTTCATGCAATACAACTCCCGATATGATTATTTTTTTTCTTTATTTTTAGCCTTGATTTTCTTATAATAGTTGGATTCTTCTTCACTCTTGCTTAAATCATAGTAAACTGGGCTACAAATAAATATTGAAGAATAACAGCCAATTATTACACCAATCATCAAAGGAATAATAAACTCCCTAATTGTTGCTGATACAATAATACATAGAGGAATCATAACAACCAGTGTAGTAAGTGAAGTCATTATTGTTCTGTTTAATGTATTATTTATGCTCTTATCAATGTTTTCTTCAAGAGAAGCTTTTCTGTTTAACTTCTTGGATTCTCTTATTCTGTCAAATATTACTATTGTGTCATTAACTGAGTAACCAACAAGGGTTAAGACAGCCGCAATAAATGGATTATTTACAGTAAAACCAAATATTCCATAGAAAGCAATAACCATGAGAACGTCATGAATTACTCCAATAATAGTACCTGCACCAAACTGCCATTTTTTAAATCTGAACACAATATAAATCAGCATACCAATTGAAGCTATCAGAACAGCTTTTATGGCATTCATCTTTAATTCTTTACCTACAGATGGACCAAACTGTTCAGAAGCAAGAACATCTTCTTCAGTTATTCCAAATTCTTTGTTCAATAATTCGATTACTTCAGCTCTATCTTTATTATCAAGTGAATCGGTCGTCTTTAGGACTACCTGTGAATTATCATCACCAGCATAAACAATTGACACATCTGACATTTTGTCCCCGATTGCTTTTTCAATTTTAGCTGAATCAACATATTCGTGCATGTCCACTTGAATCATCGTACCGCCTGTAAAATCTATGCCGTAGTTTAATCCACCTATGAAACAGAATAACAAGCCGACAATAATAATCACTGAACTGATAATATAATAAATCTTTCTATTCTTAATAAATTTAAATGTTTTATTTAAGATCTGCTTTGGAGTTCCATCTTCTTTAACTCCAAAGAACTTGTTTTTAGCAAACTTCTTGTTATCAGCTAATATTGAAATAAAGAGCTGTGTTACTATTACTGCAGTAAAGATACTGAAAACAATACCGATAATTAAAGTAAGTGCAAAGCCTTTTACAGAAGTTGTACCTACTTCGTAAAGAACAACTGCTGCGATTAAAGTGGTAATCTGCGCATCAAGCACTGTTACAAGAGCATTCTTAAATCCGCTTCCAACTGCAACTCTAATAGATTTTCCCACACAAATCTCTTCTTTTATTCTTGCGAAAATAATAACGTTAGCATCTACAGCCATACCTACTGAAAGAATAAGTGCAGCTATTCCAGGAAGTGTAAGCACAACATTCATTCCGACCATCGACCAGATGAACAATACAATATATAGCATCAAAGCAACATCAGCAACAATACCAAGTACACCAAAGTAAATTATCATAAGGATAAATACCAAGGCTATGCCTATTGCGCCGGCAACAATTGACTTGTCAAGGGCATCTGCTCCAATTGTAGCTGACTGAATTGATGTCTGAACTTCAATTAAGTCAACTGGCAATGCACCACCTCTAATAAGAGCTGCAGTGGTTGATGCCTCATCTTTAGAATATCCGCCGGAAATTTCACATTTTCCACCACTGATTACCTGCTTAACGTCTGGGTGAACTATTATTTCGTTGTCTAATACTATTGCTATCTGATTCGAATTAATTCCTGATATTGCAGAAGTGACTTCACCATTAAACGCCTTTCGTGTTGCATCTTCAAAAAGAGCAGCACCTTCCGAGTCAAATTCAAGATCAATCTTATAATATGCCCCATCTGTTGCTATCTGAGCATCCTTAACGTGGCTTCCATCAAGAGCAATTGTTCCGTCAGCAAGGACAAACTGAAGCTGAGCAGTTCTTCCAATAGCTTCAATTGCTTCCTGTGCGTCTTCAGCACCTGGAATCTCAACTCTCAATCTTTTTTCACCCTCAATTGTAACAGAAGATTCTGCAACACCCATTTGGTTAACACGGTTATCGAGAACTGCTCTTGTCTGGTCCATCAGACGTTTCAGTTCTTCTCCTTCCAAGTCTGTATCTGCTTCCATAACAACAAATACTCCTCCGTTAATATCCAGTCCGTACTTAAGCGCATCTTTTGCAGAATCAAATGAACCAATTCCAAAAATACTTACGAACCAAGCAAAACATGTTACTAAAATGATTAGAATTGCTAAAACTCTTTTTAATGTTTGATTCATAAAACCTTAACCTCTCTTATCAAAAAATCCAAATAATTTATGTTTAAAGACATAATACGTCTGATTTTATTTTACATTATATTGTACTACTTTTTTGTTTTTCTTACAAGAAAAATCCTCTTAAAATTAGGATAAATAGACAACAAAAAAGGTTCCGCATTGCGGAACCGATTTATCAAGTAATTATTCTTCTTCGTCAGCTTCTACACTTGAAGATTTTTTAAGTTTCTTAGGAACAACCTTCTTAACTTCTTCTTCAACATTTGCTTCTTCAGTCTTCTTAGCTTTAGTTGCATGATTTGTAACGCTTGAAACAGACCATCTCATCATTTCAAACTTTACTTTATCAGCACCAACTGCAATAACAATTGTATCTTCCTTTGTTTTTACAATCTTACCACAAATACCGCCGATTGTAACGATTTCATCGCCAACCTGCAAGCTGTTTCTCATATCTTGAATCTGTTTATCCTTCTTCTTCTGTGGTCTGATCATTAAGAAATACATTACAACAAAAACCAAAATTAAAGGAATAAGATTAATTAAAGTTTGACCCATTTTTTGCCTCCTCATTGGAATAAAGTTTTTAATGGTGCCGGCGATGGGGGTCGAACCCATACGGTGTCACCACCACGGGATTTTGAGTCCCGCACGTCTGCCAATTCCATCACGCCGGCACGAACAATACAGTTATTTTACCATACATATAATAAAAAAACAAACATTTTTTATGACAATTTTCTACAAATTGTTTTTTAAAATCTTCCCACATATTGTTATAGATTCCAAAATGTGCTATTGTTATTACAGAACTAGTTATATATTACAGGGAGGATTTTTCGAAATGATTGACATCAAACACATTGAAGCAGCATATGACAGAATTAAAGATTATGTTGCAAGAACCAGACTGGAAAAAAGCTTATATTTAAGTGAAGGTGACACAGAAGTATATATGAAACTTGAATGTGAACAGCCTATCGTAAAGAATTTTAAGCTTCGTGGAGTTTTAGGTAAGCTTACGCTTTTGACTGATGAACAGTTAAAAAATGGATATGGTACTATTTCATCAGGTAATCAGGGAGTATCGGTTTCTTATGCATCACAGCTGTTGAAGCTCGATAGACCTTACATTGTTGTACCTGAAAACACACCAAAGCCAAAGCTTGAAAAAATGGAAAAATTTGGTGCCGATATACATAAATTCGGTCACTCTTTCGATGAAGCAAACGGAACAGGTGAAGCAATTTTTGAAGAAAAAGGCATAATTAAAATAGATGCTAGAGAGGACGTTGAAGGTTTGTACGGTGCCGGCACAATCGCACTTGAAATACTTCAGCAACTTCCTGAATTAGATGCGATTATTATTCCAAAAGGTAGCGGCGGTAATACAATCGCTAATGGTTCATATTTAAGACAGGCAAAACCTGATGTAAAAGTTTATTGTGTTGAACCAGAAAATTCTCCTGCCCTTACAACAAACCTTGAAACAGGTGTATGGACAAAATTCTTTGATTCTCCTGATGATGCAATAATGCAGAGTTTAGTAGGCGGCTGTGCTAAAAATACTTTTGATAACGCTGCAGAATGTATTGATGGAATTCTTTTAGTATCTGATGACGAAGTAAGAGATGCTGTATATGAATTGGCTCAGAACGAAAAAGTAATAGCAGAACCGGACAGTGCCGCACCTTATGCTGCATTCAAAAAATATCGTCATCTCTTTGAAGGCAAGAAAACAGCAATGATTATTACCGGCGGAAACATCTCCAAAGAAGTATTTAAGGATATTATTTCTTCCAGATAACCATTAGACATCAATTTTAATATAAAAAGGGTGATTATTTAGTCACCCTTTTATATTTTATATTTGTTTACTTTTGTATTTGTAATCATTCTTTATTTCATGTCAGTTAAAAAAGCTTTATAACCTTTTACAGCCTCACAAATATCAGACTTGCTGGAAATCTCCATAGGTGCATGCATGCAAAGAATTGCAAGTCCACTATCTATAACTTCCATTCCATATTGGGCTGTTATATATGCTATTGTTCCACCACCGCCTGCATCAACGCGTCCTAATTCAGCAAATTGATATTTAACGTTATTTGCATCCATAATGTTTCTCAGCTGTGCAATGTATTCTGCATTTGAGTCATTAGAACGTGATTTTCCTCCCGAACCGGTAAATTTGCTGAATACCAATCCTTTTGATAAGAAAGCACTGTTCTTCTTTTCAAAAACTTCTGGGAAAAGAGGATCATAAGCCGCATTCACATCAGAGGAAAGCATCTTTGAGTTGCATAAAGCTCTACGAACAGATATTGAGTGGTTGTGCCCTGTTAAAAGCAGAAGTTCAGCAACCATATTTTCAAAGAAACGTGATTCCATTCCACTTGCGCCATTACTTCCAATTTCTTCCTTATCGACTAATATACAACATGCAGTACGGTCTGGTTCTTCAATGTCAAGCATCGCAAACAACGATGTAAATGCACATATTCTGTCATCTTGACCATATGCCATTACCATGCTTCTATCAAGTCCCATGTCTCGTGCTTTTCCAGCCGGTACGATTTCTAGTTCGGCTGACAGAAAATCCGCTTCTTCAACATCATATTTTTCCTTAAATATTCTAAGCATGTTCTTTTTAACAGCTTCCTTCTCTTCTCCTTCATGTGGCTCATTTCCAATTAATAAATCCAACTTTTCTCCTTCAATTACAGTTCTTGCTTTTTTTTCAAGCTGTTCACTAGAAAGATGAATCAATAAATCAGAAATTGCAAATACAGGATCATCTTCTTTTTCTCCAATAACTACATTGATCCTTGTGCCATCTTTTTTTACAATTACTCCATGGAGTGCCAGTGGAATTGTTACCCACTGGTACTTTTTGATTCCGCCATAATAATGAGTATCCAGGAAGGCCATTCCCTCCTCTTCATATAATGGATTCTGCTTAACATCAATTCTTGGCGAATCAACATGTGCACCTAAAATATTCATACCATTTTCAAGGTCTTCTTTACCTATGTTAAACATAACCATGGTTTTTTCGTTATAAGTTGCATAGACTTTATCCCCTGCCTTCAATTGGGTGTTGCTGCTGATTAATTGGTGTAAGCTTCTGTAGCCTGACTTTTCAGCCATGGAAATGGCAAGTCTAATACACTCTCTTTCCGTTTTTCCTTTGTCTAAACAATCCTTGTATCGATTTATTATTTCATTCATTGTTTTATCTCCTTATATATATTGCTAAATCTGATTATATTCTTATGCAAAATATATGTCAATTTTGTTTGAACTCTAATTTTTATATCAAAGACCAATACTAAATATTTTATAATTATGTAACGATTCTGACGTTATTGACAAAGAATCTTTTTGTAATATAATTTATTGGAAATTAAATCTATTAAAGGGAGTTTTTTATGAGATATGAAATAATAAAACTAAGGGAAAAAATGAAGGAAAAAAATATTGACTTCTACCTAGTTCCAACTACAGACTATCATGGTTCTGAATATGTACATGAATACTTTCAATGTCGAAGTTTTCTTTCGGGTTTTACAGGCTCAGCCGGAACTCTCCTGGTTGGTTTGGATGAAGCATGGCTCTGGACTGATGGAAGATACTTTATACAGGCAGAAATGCAACTTAAAGAATCAGGAATAAAACTAATGAAAATGAATGAACCTGGTGTTCCTACTTTAGAAGAACATCTCGATCAGGTAATGAATGGAGACAACGTCCTTGGATTCGATGGAAAAGTTATAGATTGCAGTACAGGCTTTGACTTTGAAAAAAAACATAACATCGTATGGAATATTGATCTGGTTGACGAAATATGGAATGATCGTCCTAAAATTATTCCTTCCGAAATCTATAAGCTTCCTCAAAGTGTTACAGGTGAGTCATCTTTGGAAAAATTAAAAAGAATACGCAGCTATATGAGGGATAAGTCAGTGGACTATCACTTGATTACATGCCTTGAAGACATAGCATGGCTTTTTAATATGCGTGGTTCGGATGTAAAATATACACCTGTTTTCTATGCCTATGCCCTTATCGGCAAGAACTTCGCATTTCTATATTTGATGAACGAGGAATACAAAGACATAGAGCTTGATGATCTACAGGTTCGTCCATATAATCAGATTTTTAATGATCTGAAATCGCTTGATGCAGGCAGCCTATTGTTAGATCAAAGTCTTGCAAGCTACGCTTTAGCGAAAACTATTCCATCTGATATAAGAATCATTGATGGAATTAATCCTTGTGAAATAATGAAGTCCCAGAAAAATGACAAAGAAATCAGTTCAACAAGGAATGCTCATATAAAAGATGGTGTAGCAATGGTTAAGTTTATTTAC
>JAQXRN010000078.1 GCA_029218545.1 Bacillota bacterium
CCATTAACAAGCACAGTAACATCATATCTGTTGTCGTGCTTTGCAACATCAGACTGTGATACTTCATACTGATTGATTACCTGAAGACTGTTATTATGAATATTCTTCTTATCAATCAAAGTGATGTTCTTTGATGTTCCATCGTCTCTCTTCAGAACTTGAACATGGTCTTCCTGTATCTTACGAGCCTTGTCTTCGATTCCTTCGTTCTGATTGGCAATTGCATTCCTGAAGAAGAAACCCCATTCATTATCTGAAAAAGAATAGTTGTTAAGCGCTTCCAGCTTTGAACGAAGGTTAGCAATAAGGTCTGCTTCTGTATGTATCTGCAAATATTCGTAGCCCTGCTCCTGGAGCATTTTAATAAAATCCTTCTCAAGCTCAGCTTCGCTCTGATAACTATCGGACTTGAGCTTGACAGGCTCGTATTCAGTTACAACTGTATTTTCATTTGTTTGTGCTACTATGTTGAAATACGGCATAGTCGCTCCTTTCAATAATGTGGCCTACTTGTATTCACCATTCTTTTCAAGTTCATCTCTCAGTTCTGATAGGGACTTTCCCTGATAATACCAATAAATTGTTCCCTGGACTGGATGATCCAGGTTTTCTATCATCTGTGCCGATGCAGATAATGAGGTAACTGTTCCGTTGAAAAGAATTGTACGATCTCCGTGAACCTCTGCCTTGATATCTGGTCTATTGTAGTAATCAAGGATTGTTCCAGGTTCCAGATGGCATTTTTCAAAAGAAAACGGGCTTTTTCTTTCTTTTCTATCTGTGCTTACTTCTCTTGCAAGCTCTTCATCCTTAATTTCATGGCCAGTTGGATCGCATTTGTGAAGTTTATCCTTAGTACCACTTATCACTGCAATATTTTCAAGAAGGTTATAGGCTTCTTCTGCAGACATTTCATAAAACTCACGAACTCTTGGTTTTCCGTCAAACTCTTCAACAGAGCGAAGATTAGGGTTCAGTTGATCGATGAGATTATGTACTTTCTTGTCGCTAAGTTTCTCTTCAACATCATAAGTCGCATAAACTCTGAAAGCATATGGAATACACTCACTTCTATTAAGTTCCCCAAGCCTTCTTTCTATGTTGCTTGCATATCCAATCTTCACATAATCTGGGAAAGATGGATTCGTAAGAATATATATACATCCTTTGTTGCTCATAGTTATTCCTCTTTTTCTTTGAATGTAAGCAACTTATCTCTATAATACTCGTATTGTTTTTGGCGAAGTTCTATTTCTGCGGGGAGACCTGCTGAGATATCATTACATAAATAGTCAAATCGCTTCAATAATTCTACAATTCGCTTTTGTTCTTCAATAGTTGGAAGCGGTATCTCTGCTTTTAATATTCCATCATTATATAATCTTGAAATAGTTCCCCCAGTTGATACTTTCCAAGGATATGTACTATATGCATATTTTAAGTACTCATTTATCACCTTAGAACCATCATGTTCTAACCACACAATATTTGAATCTTGGAAATAAGCAGGGGTCCCATCATATACAACAGTCCTACCTATTGTCCCTGAACATGATATTAATATATCGCCTTTAGAAGGATGTGAGTATTTTTCTTTATACTCATTATATAATTCTTCACTTATATACGAATCTGCTAACTTTCCGAATGTACCGATCTTATAGAACGGAATATCTCCTTCAGTGCTTGTTTGAGATTTTAAAATCCTTTTACACATTTTTACAGATCCTATCGTCTCCAATCTCACATATTGTGATTTATACTTATTAAATATTTTCTTAAAGTAATACTCATACTGTAATTTACGAGCCTGTAGCTCAGCCTGTAGCTCAGAAACATAATCCGTGAATTTGTCAAGTGTTTTTACGATTTCTTCCTGCACTGGGAGTGGAGGTATTGGAATCTTTATTTTATTCAATACAGTCCTAGTCAGAGCAGGCCTAGCTGCATTAGAAGTATTGTAATCTTCAATATGCGCATTCAGCATTACATGGTAAAAATACCGCGGTATTAACTGTTCTAAATCTATTTCGGTATAGAAAATAGTATCTACATTCCAAAATGGTTCAGTAACATAAAACACATTTGAAATCGATCCTTTTCGAGGTAGTAAAACACTAGGTTTATCATAGGCTGCTTTGTCAACATAGCACATTACACCACCGCTACCATATACAGGTATTTCACCTTCATTTAGATTTTTGTAATCTTTTCCACCGACAATATTTACTGCCGTTGATATTTCTCTATACTCCACTCCATCTGGACAGAGTTCTTCAATCAGTTCATCTAATCTACTCATTGCTCTCACCGCCTTCCAGCATTTTCGCTACGGCACGGTCGAAATCAGATGTTATCTTTTGTGTTTTATTGAATTCATCATACTCTGTCTCTGCCTTTGCTTTTGCAGCTTTTGCAGATACTCGCCCTTTATCTGGCAGGATATCGTATCTACGGAATGAGAGAAATGCATCGATGCTCTCAGCAAATTCTGCCATGGTAAAAGTGTTTTCTCGCTCAATCAGATCCTCAATGTAATCAAAATACCCGGACACAGTCCTTTCAAGCTGACGAATCTGCTTCTCATCCAGATAATTCTTTGCAATCGAAACATCCGACTTCAGGATTCTACCCTCAGGAGCATTCTTCCATGTAGTAAGCCCCATGTTTTCTTTTTGGCTGTCGGCAGTTGAATATACTATTTCTGCTGCTGTTTTGCCGGTAATAGCATAGTGGAACTTGTTCTGCACCGTCGCATAGAACTCATGTGTAATCTCAGATTGATTATCATAGTCAATACTGCATTCTGCAAAGATATCAGTAATCTGCTGCCACACACGCCTTTCGCTTGCACGTATGGAATGAACTCTCTCAAGCAGTTCTTTGAAATAGTCTTTCCCGAAAGCTGTTTCTCCCTGCTTAAGTCTTTCGTCATCCATAACAAAGCCTTTTATCATATACTCTTTAAGTACGCCTGTAGCCCATATTCTGAAGTTTGTGGCACGACGTGAATTAACGCGATATCCAACAGAAATAATTGCGTCAAGGTTATAGAAATTTGACTCTCGGCTCTGTGTTTTTCCTTCAATAGCACCATGTGGAGTGGTTGTTTCAATTTTTGCAACAACCACTTCAGAGTCCAATTCTCCTTCTGTAAATATATTATTTAAATGTCTGCTGATTGAAGATTTATTAACGCCAAACAGCTCCGCCATGCCCTTCTGAGTAAGCCAGATTGTATCATCCTTTACAAGTGCATTTACTGATACATCTTCATCGTTTGATGTATATACAAGAAAATTAAAATCCTTATTCATCTCTATCCCTCGATTTCTGCAATAATCTCATCTATTGCTTTACGGAGTTCATCTTCTTTCTTAACGATTTCTGCAATCTGCGCGTTAAGTTCTATAATATCAATCTCTTCTCTTGTATCTTCTGCTTCAACGTAAGTGGATACAGACAGATTGTAATCGTTTTCTTGTATCTCATCATAGCTTGACAGATGTGAGAAGTGTTCGTCTTCCTTACGTTCTGCATAAGTCTCAACGATTCTATCCATATTCTCCTGAGTAAGCTTGTTATTGTTTGTAACCTTGATACATTCATTAGTAGCATCAATGAACAGAGTTTTGTTGTCTGC